>NZ_JACJEN010000070.1:0-390 GCF_014164075.1 Pseudoalteromonas sp. SG45-3
AGCCTGGTAATGTCCTACTTTCACATAGCAAATGCTACACTATCATCGGCGCTGTTTCGTTTCACTACTGAGTTCGGCATGGAGTCAGGTGGGTCCAAAACGCTATTGTCACCAAGCAAATTAGGTGCAAAGAATCAATGACAAACACGTAGTGCTACCATTTTCTTTGCGCAAGGTGCCTCAATGTTAACGCTACGCGCTAAGAGTCACCTCTTGAATTTGGAAAATATCTGATAATATTTTTTAAGTCTTTCTTTAAGTAATTTCTACTTTAGTCATATTAACTTCTGTCAAACTGTCGCATAAAACGCGTTTGGCGTTGTATGGTTAAGCCTCACGGGTAATTAGTACAAGTTAGCTTAATGGCTCACACCACTTCCACATCTTGCC
>NZ_JACJEN010000071.1:0-358 GCF_014164075.1 Pseudoalteromonas sp. SG45-3
AAGAAAGTTTAAAACAAAGTGTTGACTCGAAAAATAAAGGGTGTATTATTCGCATCCCTTGAGACGCTAAAGCGACTCAAAACGTTCTTTAACAATATAAAGCAATCATCTGTGTGGGCACTCGTGCAGATTGAGTTCTAACAGCCAAGCTACTTCGTTCTTTATTGAGCAAGTAACGAGGCAAACAAATTAGAGTCTCAATTGAAAACTGAGTGACCAACAGAAGTAACTTATTTATAAGTTGCTTCGGCACAGTCAATTCAATATCGAAAGATATTAAAAAATTCAGAATTCATTGAGCTGTCGAAAGACATAAAACTTTTTAATTGAAGAGTTTGATCATGGCTCAGATTGAACG
>NZ_JACJEN010000072.1:0-353 GCF_014164075.1 Pseudoalteromonas sp. SG45-3
AGAGCAAAGTGATGTAGTTGTAAGCGGTATAATAGAAGAGGCTGATGCTAACCAAACAGCCACTGTGGTATTTACCGATGTGAACGGAGATAAAGTCACGGTTGAAGACGTCGCGATTAATGCAGCAGGTGAGTGGGCAATAAATGCCACTAATATTTCAGGCCTTGCTGATGGTGAAATTACAGCCAGTGTGAGCGCACTAGATGTTGAAGGCAATTTAGCCACAATCGAAACCAGCTTTACCAAAGACACTACAGTTGCAATAACAGTTGATATCAACGATACAAACGATGACGTAATTAACGGCAATGATGAAAACGTAAACGTTGAAATTACAGGTACCACAACGGGTG
>NZ_JACJEN010000073.1:0-348 GCF_014164075.1 Pseudoalteromonas sp. SG45-3
TTACACAGTAGATGTAAGCACGCAAGATATAGCGGGTAATCCAGCAACAAGCACCCTCAACTTTACAAAAGACACCCAAGCCAGTACAACGCTAGTGCTTGAAGACTCAGTAATAAACGCAGCAGAAGACGACGCGGTAAGTGTAAGCGGTAAAGTTGATGACGTAGAATCAACAAACAGCATTACCGTAACCTTTACAGATAAAGACGGTAAAAAAGTAACCGTTGATAATGTAACCATAAATGCCGATGGCACATGGGAAGTAAGTGACGAAGATATAAGCTCACTTGCAGATGGCGACGTAACAGTAAGTGTTAGCGTATTTGATAACGCCGGCAATGAAGCGGT
>NZ_JACJEN010000074.1:0-336 GCF_014164075.1 Pseudoalteromonas sp. SG45-3
CCCATTTTGAATACTAGTTTGAAAGAAGTTTTGTTTTATTTGTTAGTACCGAGTTGTTTTAGTAATAATCCTGCACGATATCCTCAAGTTAACTATTTTTTCCGGCTCAATCGCCTCTTTTCAGGCACACTTATATTAATTTTTTAGGATACATATTATGTCTAATACAACTACTGGTTCAGTAAAATGGTTTAACGAAGCAAAAGGTTTTGGTTTTATCGAGCAAGAATCTGGCGCAGACGTGTTCGCACATTTCAGCGCGATCTCTGGCGACGGTTTTAAAACTTTAGCTGAAGGCCAACGTGTACAGTTTACTGTTACTCAAGGTCAAAAAGG
>NZ_JACJEN010000075.1:0-329 GCF_014164075.1 Pseudoalteromonas sp. SG45-3
AAAATTCAGTTGTCCTAGTGACACATTTATGTGTCCCCATCGTCTAGAGGCCTAGGACACCGCCCTTTCACGGCGGTAACAGGGGTTCGAATCCCCTTGGGGACGCCACTTACTATTTTAAGTATGTGTAAAGCAGTGTGACACCGCACTCTCTATGCACGACGTTATCAAGAGTACTAATCTCTTGGGGACGCCACTTACTTATTTTAATAGGGAAGTGTAGTGTTATTAAGAAAGCTCGCCTGAAACGAGTCTAAAAATTCAGTTGTCCTAGTGACACATTTATGTGTCCCCATCGTCTAGAGGCCTAGGACACCGCCCTTTCACGG
>NZ_JACJEN010000076.1:0-317 GCF_014164075.1 Pseudoalteromonas sp. SG45-3
CGCCAGCGTTCAATCTGAGCCATGATCAAACTCTTCAATTAAAAAGTTTTATGTCTTTCGACAGCTCAATGAATTCTGAATTTTTTAATATCTTTCGATATTGAATTGACTGTGCCGAATAATTATCGAAATAACTATTCTGTTGGTCACTCAGTTTTCAATTGAGACTCTAATTTGTTTGCCTCGCTACCTAAGTAGGTTGGCTGTTAGAACTCAATCTGTACGAGTGCCCACACAGATGATTGCTTTATATTGTTAAAGAACGTTTTGAGTCGCTTTAGCGTCTCAAGGGATGCGAATAATACACCCTTTATTTT
>NZ_JACJEN010000077.1:0-311 GCF_014164075.1 Pseudoalteromonas sp. SG45-3
CGTTCAATCTGAGCCATGATCAAACTCTTCAATTAAAAAGTTTTATGTCTTTCGACAGCTCAATGAATTCTGAATTTTTTAATATCTTTCGATATTGAATTGACTGTGCCGAAGCAACTTATAAACAAGTTACTTCTGTTGGTCACTCAGTTTTCAATTGAGACTCTAATTTGTTTGCCTCGCTATCTAAGTAGCTTAGCTGTTAGAACTCAATCTGTACGAGTGCCCACACAGATGATTGCTTTATATTGTTAAAGAACGTTGCGATTATAAAGTTGAACTTTATCTCGCTAGGGCTGCGCATATTACGC
>NZ_JACJEN010000078.1:0-310 GCF_014164075.1 Pseudoalteromonas sp. SG45-3
CCTGAAAAGAGGCGATTGAGCCGGAAAAAATAGTTAACTTGAGGATATCGTGCAGGATTATTACTAAAACAACTCGGTACTAACAAATAAAACAAAACTTCTTTCAAACTAGTATTCAAAATGGGCTATTGCTAACCCATTTTAACGAAAGCAATTAGATACTAACGATGTTTTCAGCTTGTGGACCTTTTTGACCTTGAGTAACAGTAAACTGTACACGTTGGCCTTCAGCTAAAGTTTTAAAACCGTCGCCAGAGATCGCGCTGAAATGTGCGAACACGTCTGCGCCAGATTCTTGCTCGATAAAACC
>NZ_JACJEN010000079.1:0-287 GCF_014164075.1 Pseudoalteromonas sp. SG45-3
CTAAGTAGCTTAGCTGTTAGAACTCAATCTGTACGAGTGCCCACACAGATGATTGCTTTATATTGTTAAAGAACGTTGCGATTATAAAGTTGAACTTTATCTCGCTAGGGCTGCGCATATTACGCTTTCCTATTTTTTTGTCAACACTTAAATTTAAACTTTCTAAAAAGATTCAATCTAAGTTTTACTTAACACCCTGAGTTGTTCGTGCCTCGCTATGCGTTGCTGTTTCCCGTCTCAGTGGGGTCGCATTATAGGGAGATCCGAAAACAGATCAACCCTTTTTT
>NZ_JACJEN010000007.1:0-13078 GCF_014164075.1 Pseudoalteromonas sp. SG45-3
CTCTTAATCTCTTAATCACTTTATGAGTTTTAGCCCAAAGCAATTTTACCACCGAGAACACCGAGGCGCTTCGCGCTACACAGAGAAGTTATTAGATCTTCTCTTTCACTTCTCTGTGTCCTCTGTGGTGATAATAATCTCTTAATCACTTTATGAGTTTTAGCCCAAAGCAATTTTACCACCGAGGGCACAGAGGCGCTTCGCGCTACACGGAGAAGTTACTAGCTCTTCTCCTTTACTTCTCTTTGTCTTCTCGGTGGTAATAATAATCTCTTAATCACTTTATGAGTTTTAGCCCAAAGCAATTTTACCACCGAGGGCACAGAGGCGCTTCGCGCTACACGGAGAAGTTACTAGCTCTTCTCCTTCACTTCTCCTAGCTTACCGGCTGGAGAGCGGATTTTACACGCTAATACGTTTCAGCCCGTCAAGCAACCGGACCTGATTAAAATTAATTAATAGCCCAGTTTTTATGCCTGTTAACTTTAAATAAGTTATAAGCTGAGCTGAATGAATAGGCAGCAGTTTATCAACAGCTTTTAATTCAATAATCAATTTTTCAGGTATCAATATGTCTAACCTATACCCTGCATCTATACTTATACTTTTATAGCTAATCGGTAATGCAACTTGATTCATAGGTAACAAACCAGCTTGCTGTAACTCATAAAGTAAGCAATTTTCATAACTAGATTCTAATAAACCAGGACCAAGTGTTTTATGTACTTCAATAGCGCAACCAATCACAGTTTTAGTTACCAAATCTTCCATAAATAGCGCCCTTAGAATCTATTTAGCACCTAAATAAATATAAACCCGTATTTTACCACCGAGGGCACAGAAGCGATTCGCGCTTCACGGAGAAGTTACTAGCTCTTCTCCTTTACTTCTCTTTGTCTTCTCGGTGGTAATAATAATCTCTTAATCTCTTAATCTCTTAATCACTTTATGAGTTTTAGCCCAAAGCAATTTTACCACCGAGAACACCGAGGCGCTTCGCGCTACACTGAGAAATTATTAGATCCTCTCCTTCACTTCTCTGTGCTCTCTGTGCTCTCTGTGCTCTCTGTGGTGATAATAATGTCTTAATTACTTACACTATAAGCGAGGTATAAAACCTCACCTACAAAACAATTTTACCACCGAGAACACAGAGGCGCTTCGCGCTGCACGGAGAAGTTATTAGTTCTTCTCCTTCACTTCTCTGTGTCCTCTGTGTCCTCTGTGGTTATAATAATCTCTTAACCACTTTATGAGCGAGGTATAAAACCTCACCTACAAAACATTTTTACCACCGAGAGCACAGAGGCGCTACACGGAGAAGTTACTAGCTCTTCTCCTTTACTTCTCTTTGTCTTCTCGGTGGTAATAATAATCTCTTAATCACTTTATGAGCTTTAGCCAAAAAAAAATTTACCACCGAGGGCACAGAGGCGCTTCGCGCTACACTGAGAAATTATTAGATCCTCTCCTTCACTTCTCTGTGCTCTCTGTGCTCTCTGTGGTGATAATAATGTCTTAATTACTTACACTATAAGCGAGGTATAAAACCTCACCTACAAAACAATTTTACCACCGAGGGCACAGAGGCGCTGCGCGCTACACGGAGAAGTTATTAGCTTTTCTCCTTCACTTCTCTGTGTTCTCTGTGTTCTCTGTGGTGATAATAATCACTTAATCACTTTATTAGGAGGTACAAAACCTCACCTATAAAATTAACCTATTGGTTAAGTTTTAGCTCTGTTAGCATTGCTTTTAGTTGTGCGCGCCAATGCACTGTTTTTACGCCACTTATTTCTTCAGCCTGGGCTTTATTTAACACGCTAAATGCAGGGCGTTTAGCTGGCGTTGGGTAGCTTGCTGCTGGTATTGCACTAATTGGTATTGATTTAGCTAATAGCCCTTGCTCAATTGCAAGCTCTTGTATTGCTACTGCAAAATCGTACCACGAAGCTACACCCGCATCGGTCCAATTTAAAATAGTTGCTGTATTTTCAATATTTAAAACTTGCTCACTGCTTGCTTTAGCTACTAAAGCCCATAGCATATTCGCCAAACCTGCCGCCCACGTTGGCGTACCAACTTGGTCGCCTACTATACCTAACTGTTCTTTTTCTGCCATTAATCGTAACATTGTTTTTACAAAGTTATTACCAAAAACAGAATAAACCCACGCGGTACGCACTATAGTTGCTTGCGAGCCTAAAATTTCATTAATAGCCTGCTCACCAGCTAGTTTAGACGCGCCATAAACGCCCAAGGGATTTGTTGCATCGCTTGCGGTATAAGGCATAGTGCTTGTGCCATCAAACACAAAGTCGGTAGATATATGTATAAGCTTTGCGTCAATATTTTTACATGCATTTGCTAAATTAGCTGCACCTTGCTCATTTACAGCATAGGCTGTATCGGTATCGGTTTCGGCTTTATCAACCGCTGTATAAGCTGCAGCATTAATAACTATATCTGGCGAGTGTGTTATTAGTAACTCGTTTACCTGTTCGGCATTACTAATATCAAGCTCTTTTGAGCCAAAGCATATTAGCTCTACATTGCTTGGGCAGGTTTTTTGTAACTCTGAGCCTAGCTGGCCATTTTTACCTGTTACTAATATTTTCATGATGAGTACTTAATTTGGGCTATTAAAATTTTGGGGCGTTTTTAAAGCTAAGGCCGGCTTCGTCTTTAGCTGATAACTGCGGTAACTTACCTTCAACTAATGGCCAATCAATATTTAGAGTTGGGTCGTCCCACTTTATTGAGACTTCAACATTTGGGTTATAAACATCGGTACATTTATATACAAATTCGGCAGTTTCTGTTGTTACATAAAAACCGTGTGCAAATCCTTCTGGCACCCAAAGTTGGCGTTTATTTTCAGCCGAAAGCAACACGCCTACCCACTGCCCAAAGGTTGGCGAACTTTGGCGCATATCTACGGCTACGTCGTATACTTCACCTTGCGTTACACGCACTAATTTACCTTGGGTATTTTGTGTTTGATAGTGTAAGCCGCGCAGTATACCGTGCGCCGATTTACTGTGGTTTTCTTGCACAAAAGTGCGCTCGCCGCAGTGTTGGTTAAATAGCTCTGTGCGAAAAGTTTCCATAAAAAAACCGCGCTCGTCACCAAATACTTGTGGCTCAATAATTTTTACATCAGGGATGCTAGTTTCAATAAATTTCATTTTAATGCCTATTAAAATACAGTTTGATCTAAAAGCGATAATAAGTACTTGCCATAGCCTGATTTTTTAAGCGGCTTTGCTAGCTTTTTAAGCTGTTCTGCATTTATGTAACCCATGCGGTAGGCTATTTCTTCTGGGCAGTTAATTTTTAAGCCTTGGCGTTTTTCTATTGCGCGAATAAAGTTAGCAGCATCTAGTAAATCATCTAGCGTACCTGTATCTAACCAAGCTGTGCCACGGCCCATTATTTCTACGTTTAGCTCTTTATTAGCGAGGTATTGGTCTATTACGTCGGTAATTTCAAGCTCGCCTCGCTCAGAGGGTTTTACATTTTTAGCAAACTCCACTACGCGACTATCAAAAAAGTATAACCCTGGTACAGCGTAGTTAGATTTAGGTTTATCTGGCTTTTCTTCTATTGAAATGGCTTTGCCATTTTGGTCAAATTCGACCACACCATACGATTTAGGGTTTGATACATGGTAACCAAACACTGTAGCACCTTGCTCGCACTCAGTTGCATTTTGCAGCGATAATGATAAATCGTGACCATAAAACAGGTTATCGCCAAGAACAAGTGCCGCGCATTGGCCTTGTAAAAAGTCTTCAGCTAATAAAAATGCTTGCGCTAGGCCATCAGGACTTGGTTGCTCTTTGTATTCAAACGTTATACCCCATGCACTACCATCGCCTAGTAGCTCTTTAAAGCGAGGTAATTCAGCGGGGGTCGAAATAATTAAAATTTCGGTAATACCCGCCATCATTAAAGTAGATACCGGGTAAAAAATCATCGGTTTATCGTATACTGGCATTAGTTGTTTACTTACTACTTTTGTAAGCGGATATAAGCGAGTACCCGAGCCGCCCGCTAATATTATGCCTTTGCGTGCCGACTTTGTGGCAGGTGCTTTTAAAGAGTGCATATAGAATCCTATCTATTAATTTTAATTAATTTTTAAACTTTATAACTTTAAGTTTACCTTAGCTCTTTTACTGTGGCTAAAACTATTTTACCAATACCAAACAGCATTAACTGTAATACAGCAAAGAGTAAAATATTGTATAAGGTAGCTGGGTATTTATTGTTTTGTGGTAGCGTGGCTGACTCAACCACTACTAAATATTTAAGCTGCCTATAAGCCTCAATTCTGGCTTTATCGAGCGATACCTCAGAAGATGTATAACCTTTAAGCGCTAGCTCTAACTCAATTTTTAAGTCAGAAAATTGCGCAAGCACTTCACTTACAGAGGTTCCATTATTTTTAATATTACTATTGGTGCCTTGCTGAGTAGAAAGCCTATCTCGCTCTAGCTCTAGCTGGGTTTTAAGTGCGCTCAGCTCCGACGCTAACATAACTACTTGCGGGGCTTTTTCGGTCATGGTTGAGCGTAGCCCTTTTAGCTCTGCACTTTTAGTGGCTATTTGCCCCTCAAGCCCATAGGTTATTTTCTGCAGCGCCATGCCTTCGGCCTCTGGGTCAAGTAAGTTATTTTTTTGCTGAAACGCAAGAGTGTTTTTTTGTGCGTCGCGCAAGCGTTGCTCAACTTTTGCATGCTCTAATCGTATAAACTTTAATTGCGCATCAGCTAGTTGGTGGCCTATTGAATTTATATACCACTCTGCGCGGTTAACTATTGTTTGCGTTAGAGTGTTTGCAAATTCAGGCGTAAAGCCCTGGGCTAATATTTTTAGTACGCCTGAGTCTTCGTCAATTTCGACTGTGGTATGGTCTATATAATATTTTAATAAATCTTCTATGCTCGCATTACTACTTAAACGCGAAAATACATCACCACCATTTTGGTAATGTTCTTTTAAATTATTGTGTTGTTGTAGGTAGTTAAGCATATCTTGCGAGTGTATGTACGCTTTAGCAATTTCGGTATCGGCTGTTGAGTTACCACCCACACCTAAGCCACTAAGTAGCGCCATTGAAGGGTCCATTGTTGCCATGCCGTCGGGCTGCTGAATTATTAATTGTGCACGGCTTTCAAAACGTGGGGCAGCCCATACAAGCTGATAAAACGCGAACAAAATGAAAGGCACAACCAATAGTACAAACCATGGCTTAGCAAACAAGTGTAGCCCGCGCTTATTATTTAACTCAGCCATAGCAGCTTGCTTTACTGATGGTTTTGCATTTTGCTCGGTAGAGGTACTTGTTTGTGCTTTACCCGGTTGGTTATTTATTTTATTAGTAAGCCTAGTTAGCTCTTTTTGTATATATTGATTTGTGGGATCAATATTACGAGCGCGCTGCATAACACGCCTTGCTAGATATACATCGTTTTGCTCTAGTTCCTGCGCAAGCCCCATGAGCTTTTCGCCATTGTGCCAAATAATTTTATCGGTTTTTTTTGCTAGCTCGGTAAAGCGTTGTTCTATTTTTTCTACCGCTTGTTGACTCATAATTATAATGCCTGGTAATGAGCAATTCCTTGCTCTAAATCGTTGTAAAAAGTAAGTTCGCCTTGGTGCAATACAATGGCGCTATCACAAAAATGGCGCAGTTCGTCCATTTCGTGGCTTACCATTATCACATTAGCATTTTTACTTTTTTGTGTGAGGGCTTCGCGTGTTTTTTTTCTAAAGCTTGCATCGCCCACCGAGGTAACCTCATCTATTAGGTATACGTCAAAATCTATTCCTATTGAACAAGCAAATGCTAGGCGGGGTTTCATGCCACTTGAGTATGTATTTACTGGTAAATCGAACTTTGGGCCTAGCTCGGCAAATTGGCGTACACGGCGCACGTATTGGTCTAAGTCGGCAACGCCGTTAATCATCCCTATAAAGCGGGCGTTTTCGGCGCCGCTCATTTGCGGGTGAATCCCTGTGGCAAGCGCTACCGGCCACGATAAGTGAAGGTCGGTAATAATTTCACCTTTATTAGGGTATTCGCTGCCAGCAAGCATTCTAAAAAGAGTAGATTTACCTGCGCCATTAGAGCCTAAAATAGCAATGTTATGGCCGCTAGGTATTTCAAAGCTTACATTTTTAAAAATATATTGGTTACCTAGCGTAGAGGGATAGTACTTGGTAACGTTTTGCAGCTTAATCACTTAATACTCCTTGTTGCATAAGGTTACCTGCTTAGCGCCTGTTTCCACGAAACGTGGTAAACAGCTAAAGCAAAAAACAATAATACAATCGTACAAGCTAATAAATAAAACTCACTTACAGCCTCTGTAGGGTAAGTACTATAAGCCGCATGACGAGTTAATTCTATTGCATGCAAAAGTGGGTTCCAATCTAAATACGACCAGTACTCTTTGGGTATATCCTCCATCGAAAAAAATACACCCGATATAAAAAACAAAGGCCTAGTTAAAATACCTCGTACTTTAGTAATTTCAGGTACATAACATTGCCCAATAGCAAATAGTAACCCCAGTGACATCGCTATAATCCATACTGCAAAAGCGTTGGTTATTAAAAATAATGGATCGTCTATATTAATATCCATTTTAAGTAAAAACATTAGTAATAAAATAAGTACAAAAACAAATAGCTTAACTAACAAATCAAAAAAACTACTGGCCACAACGCTACTAATTGGCTGCACTTGCCTAAAGGCAAATAAGGCCTTATTTTTTTTTATTGAATTTGCTGAGTTATTTAAAGTTTCTAAAAACAATTGAATTAACAGCATGCCGTACATCATAAATTCGAATGTGGGCACCGTGTGTGAGTCGCTACCTGAGATCAGGCCGCGTAAGTACGATAATAAAAATATAAAACTTAATGGCTGAAATACCGCCCACGCAAGCCCTAACTTATCGTTAAAGCCTGTGCGGATTTCTCGTACAAATAGGGCAAATATAACGTCGCGCCATATTGCCCAGTTATTACGTTTAAGTACTGTGGTCATTTAGGTGGCCACATTTGCCGCAATAGCAATTTGATAAATAATTTGCGTAATATCTTTAACCGATTGCAAAAACTTGGTGTCTACTTTTGGAAGTACCAAAATTTGGTCACCTGGTTTTAAGGTGCCGTAAGCGTCTACGTCTATCATGCCGTTAGGGTGTATTACCATTATTTGGTCGTAATTGGCGCGTTCGCTGTAGCCACCCGCCCATGCTATGTAGTCGTCAATTGTTGCATTTGGGTTGTACACAAGCGCTTGTGGCATGAGCACTTCGCCACCTATGTGTATTAAATCAGTTTTTGCTGGTATGTGTATTACATCCCCCTGCTCTAACCTAATATTTGCAACTTGACCTTGATCAGAAATAACTACTTTGCCAAGTGGAACCGCTTTGCGGGCACGTTCGGTAAACTCTAAAATCATTTTACCTTCTTCGGCTCTTATTTTAGCTTCTCCGTCGGACGACGCTGGGGCGGTAAATATGCTGCGCTCTAATCGGTCTAACGCTTGGTCAATCATCTCTTTTTGTTTTTTAGCTACGCTTTTACGCTGTATATAAATTGACTTGTAGTCAGCAAGGTCTTTATTTATTTGTATATTGGCAAGTAAGTCGTGCAAGCGTGTGTTATTTTTTACTGCAAAGTACGAAGGCCCTAAATAACTGCCAGCTACCTGAATGTCGAGTACCTGCGCACGTATATCGTCGTTAAAAATAAGGCGGTCGCCATCTTTAAGTGTAAAGCTTTTAAACTCGTTGTAAGGTAAGTAAACCGAAAATGGGCCTGTTTTACGATCGCCTACTATTCCTACGTGGCTTACTTTAGCAAGTGGCAAGGCAAATTTTGCTAGTTGCTCTCCCGTTGCTTGATTATCTTTAAACTCAAACCTAAATGGTGCTCTTACACTGCCTGATACAACAACTGTTGCCTTTTGGCGCTCAACTAAAATTACGTCGTTGTCTTTAAAGTTAAACTTAGGGAGGTAACCACTTAGTATAAAGTCGTATAGGTCAATATTTTGAATTACTTTATCGTCTCGTAATACCTTTATAGAGCGGTAACTTCCTCGCTCAGAGTCTATTCCACCGGCTCGCTTTAAGTAGTACAAAATACTGTCGGAGGCTATACCTGCATATTGCCCAGGACGAACAATGCTACCACTTATGTAAACACTCACTGGCGTTGCTGTAAGTAAGTTTACGTATATTTGTACGCTACTTTTATATACTTCTTTTATTTTATTGCTTACGTAACTGTTTAGCTGGCTTGCTTTTACGTCTGCTACGTATACAGGACCTACATTAGTTATAAATAAATTACCTTGGTTATCAACCGTTATAACTTCTGATTGATTTATTGCACCCCACAGCCAAATTGAAACTTTGTCGCCTGGTGCTATTGTATAGTCGTCGTTCAAACCATCTTGGCGCTCACTTTCGTAACCTCCTGCAAATAAGTTTGCACCATATGGAGGTGGTAAGCCAAGCTCTGGAGTAGGTAGTAATTCAGCCGCTGACATTTCGCCTGGCAATAATGTTCCAGAACGCCCTTGTTTATTATATGTTCCATTTTGTAACGCAGCATTAGGTAGTTGCGTTTGAGTTGTACCTGCGCTTTCAAGCTGGCTTAAAGACATTTGTTCTGCTGCGGTAACATTAGCGCTAAATAGACTAAAGGTAGAGCAGATTAATATTAAAAATGTTTGAAATATTTTGCTTAGCATGTTCATAAAGGGCTTAAGCTCCAAAGCTAATTTGGTTGTTTTTGTTTTCAATTACTTGAGGCGTTACTACCCATTGCTGGTTGGTATTTTTACACACAGCTCGACGTTCTTGTTCGGCTAATTGTTCTGCTCTTTTTAAATAAACCACTCTACAGTTTTCACCCAATGCTGACGTATATTGCAGGCCTAATGTAAACTCAATATTATTGTATTGCCCTGTATAGCCTTGCGGCTTAGAGTCTAATACATCACTTAAATACGTGGGTAATGCGCTAGCACTGTTAGATTTTATTGGTTCGTCTATTAGAGCACGTGTGGCATGAAGAACAGGGGGTGACATAGCACAGCCTGTTAAAAACAGAAAAGGGAGAAGTGATAGTATAACTTTATTATTTTTCATTATTTATTTTCTAATCTATTGGTAAGTAACAAAATAAAATCCTTGATGTGGCTAAATTTTCGTTAGCTTTTTCCATACTTGTTTAGTAATTGCCGAATAACACATAAAAAACAATAAAAAAGACACTAGCATTATCCACTCTGCAACTGCATAAACTTCAGCCAAACAACCTAGTAGGGCAAGTATACTTGCACCAGACGAAATAACAATAAGCGAAAATCGATGGCTGTAACCTGCAGCTTCAAAAATATGATGCAAATGCTGTCTGTCAGCCTGAAAAGGGGATACACCTGATTTGACTCTTCGCATTATTACTGTTGCCATATCCATTAAAGGTACAGCAATTATATACAAGGCAGTTACAGGTCTTAATGCTGGCGCATCAAATTCTATTCCTATTACCATAAGCCAAACTAGAGTTAAGCCTATGAGCATATTGCCTGAGTCACCCATAAATATTTTTGTGACTGAACTGTGTAGTTTAAGATTAAATATTAAATACCCTAATAAGGCAGCAATAAATAAAAAAGGCAGCAAATACCATGCATTAGTTACTCGACTTAGTAAAAACGCCAAAGCAGTAAATGCAACTACACTGAGTAAACCGACTAATCCATCCATGCCATCCATCATGTTAATAGCATTGATTCCTGCAATAATAGCAATAACCGTTAATACAATTCCAAATCCTGCTAATTTGAGTTCAAACCAACCTAAAATATATCCTAAGCTGTGTAAGTAGATCTCTGTTCCAAATATAACTAACGAGGCTACAAGCACTTGTGCAACAAGTCGGATTTTTACCGAGAGTTGATAACGATCATCTAAAGTACCCAAAAAAAGTACCAACGCTGATGCAACTAAATAAATATTTAAGTTTCGGCTGTGTTCTATAAATAACATTGAAGTAATTAATACGGCTAAATAAATTGCAATTCCGCCAACTAAAGGAATGTTTCCTTTATGTATTTTTCTATCGCAAGGGAAGTCAACCAACCCTGTTTTTACAGCAATAGGATTAATCACTTTTATGGCAATAAGTGAGATAATAAACGTAATTGAGAGAGGGAACCAAAAATCCATTATGTATCCATATGTGTAAAAGTATAGCTAAAGCGCAACGTATATGTACTTCTCATAAGTATACAAAACCTTTACATTTATGCATGGCTAATTACAACTATATTATCAAGACAAAGCACTTAAAACACATGATTTATCACTAGTTTTGTAATGATTTATTTTTTCAATGTTAAAAATAATACCACAAATAGTTGTTTAAAGTACTTCAATACTATTACAGCTTTAATTCTATCTCTCGATAACCGACCATAGCGCGTAATCGACAGTATGGTAAATAAATATGGTTAAATATAGCCTGAACGTTGATCTACGACAGCTAAATTATAAATAAATTAGGAATTAAGTTTTAATAAAGAAAATATGCTTTCTTTATCATTAAAACACTGCGGCTATACCCTACCTTGAATCTTTGTAATTTAACTTCTACTGTAAATGTCATTACAAAAACAACTAATTACTGTGAGCCATCATGCAAATACTTCACCACGGAGCGGTTAATGGAGTTACCGGTTCGTGCCACGAGCTAATAATTAACGAGCAAACAAGTGTGCTTGTTGATTGCGGGTTATTTCAGGGTGAGGATTCTAAAGCCGATCTTTCAATTGAATTTGATATTAACCATGTTACTGCGCTTATTGTTACCCATTGCCATATTGACCATGTTGGTCGAATTCCTTATTTATTAGCAGCCGGTTTTAAAGGCCCTATTTTTACAAGTATTGCATCGGCCAGTTTATTACCTTTGGTAATTGAAGATGCTTTAAAAGTAGGTGTAACCCGCGACCCTAAAATTATAGCTGCCTGCTTAAGCTTATTAAATAAACGCATAATTGCTGTTGATTATAAAACGTGGTTTGAACTGCCTTGCAAAGCGCCCGGCAAAGCTAAGGCGAGGTTTCAGCGTGCAGGGCATATATTGGGTTCTGCTTACGTTGAAATTGATATTACAAATAATGATAACAACAAACATCGCGTTGTGTTTTCAGGAGATTTAGGCGCGCCGTATACCCCACTACTCCCTTCGCCTAAGCCGCCTTATAAAGCCGATACCCTAGTTATTGAATCAACCTACGGCGATAAAAACCACCAAGGCCGTAAAGAGCGCACAAAAACGCTAAAAAACATTATTGAACGCGCAGTAGCCGACAACGGCGTTGTTTTAGTTCCTGCTTTTAGTATTGGCCGCACACAAGAGCTATTATATGAGCTTGAGCAACTCATACATGGCTCATCTAAAAAGTCTAAGTGGCGAGACATTCACGTAATACTCGACTCCCCTATGGCAGCCAATTTTACTGAGCAATACAAAAACTTTAAACACTTATGGGATAGCGAAGCTAAACGCAAAGTTGCAAACGGTAGGCACCCGCTCGATTTTAAAAACCTAACTACGGTTGATTCACACAAAGAGCACATGGCTGTTATCAACTATTTAAGTTCGCGGCAAACACCAGCAATAATATTAGCGGCAAGCGGTATGTGTACTGGTGGGCGAATAGTTAATTATCTTGAGCGATTTTTAAGTGACAAAACCACCGATGTATTGTTTGTAGGTTACCAAGGTAATAAAACGCTAGGTCGCGAAATTCAAAAATATGGCCCACGTAATGGCTATGTTTTTATAAATGATGCCCGCATTACTATAAACGCCAAAGTACATACAATTAGTGGCTACAGCGCCCACGCCGATCAAAACGGATTAATTAAGTTTGTAACGGGTATGCATAAAAAGCCAAGCCATATAAAAATTGTGCATGGCGATGATGATGCAAAAAACGCGTTAGCAGCAAAGTACAAGGAAGTGTTAAGTAGTGAAGTTAAAATAGAGATTGGTAAATTGTAGGCGTGAAGCTTGCTCATGCAATTTGATTAATACGTAAAAGCTGCGTTTTTAGTGCGCCAACAAGCAAGGCGCTCACATACGTTGGAGGATGAAAATCCACGTAGGCGTGAAGCTTGCTCACGCTATTTAATTTATTCAAATGGAAATTAATTATATGGCAAACACACATAAACGTTTAAAAGGACGCTGCACTTCGGTAAACGCTTATTACTCTATTACAATTTGTTGTGATTTTCGTAAGCCATTATTTGCTAACTTTTTATGTGCACGGTTAATTGCGAGTGAACTCATTAAATTTTCAAAAAACAATTCACTTAATACTATCTGCTACGTAATCATGCCTGATCATATACATTGGATTTTACAGTTAAATAGTAGCCTTAACCTTTCAAACCTAGTTAGGAATTTTAAAAACATTACAACTTATAGACTTAATAAACATAGCGGTACGCATGGAAGGATATGGCAATCAAATTACTATGACCACAAAATAAGAAATAATGAAGATTTAATAGGTCAAGCGAGGTATATAGTCGCAAACCCTTTACGTGCTGGCTTAGTGGACAATATAAAGAAATATCCATATTGGGATTGTGTTTACTTGTAAAGCGGTGGCTTTAAAGCGCCAGTAAGCAAGGCGCCTACATGGTCACCATACATCGAGGATGAAAAATTCGCGTAGGCGTGAAGCTTGCTCACGCAAGTTAATAAATACGTAAAAGCTGCGCTTTTAGTGCGCCAGCAAGCAAGGCGCCTACATGGTTACATACACCGAGGATAAAAATCCACGTAGGCGTGAAGCTTGCTCACGCAAGTTAATAAATATATAAAAGCAGCGCTTTTAGTGCGCCAACAAGCAA
Organism: Pseudoalteromonas sp. SG45-3; assembly: GCF_014164075.1. Classification (NCBI taxonomy): domain Bacteria; kingdom Pseudomonadati; phylum Pseudomonadota; class Gammaproteobacteria; order Alteromonadales; family Pseudoalteromonadaceae; genus Pseudoalteromonas; species Pseudoalteromonas sp. SG45-3. The sequence continues at coordinate 12,969 of NZ_JACJEN010000007.1, forward strand.
GGCGCCTACATATTGACCTAGACCGAGGATGAAAAATCCAAGTAGGCGTGAAGCTTGCTCGCGCAATTTAATAAATACGTAAAGCTGCGCTTTTAGTGCGCCAGCAAGCA
>NZ_JACJEN010000007.1:13178-233817 GCF_014164075.1 Pseudoalteromonas sp. SG45-3
GCGCCAGCAAGCAAGGCGCCTACATGGTCACTACACACCGAGGGGTAATCCACGTAGCAAGTTAATAAATATGTAAAAGCTGCGCTTTTAATGCGCCAGCAAGCAAGGCGCCTACATGGTCACTATACCGAGGATGAAAAATCCACGTAGGCGTGAAGCTTGCTCACGCAAGTTAATAAATACGTAAAGCTGCGCTTTTAGTGCGCCAGCAAGCAAGACGCTTACATGGTCACCATACACCGAGGGGTAATCCACGTAGGCATTTCATTCCCTAAAAACATCAAACTATTGAAATCTATTCGCTTTAGGAGCCACTTACGTTTGGTAAAACTGTAACATTCGTTTGATTATTAAATTTTTGTTTCCAGTTTAAATCACAAATACCGTCAGTTGGTGAAAAAGCAGTAGGTGCGGTTAAAAGTAATCTACGTATTTCTTGGTGATCGGTTTCGTCACAGGCTAATTTAAGCTTATCTAAAAATGGAGACAGTTCACTCCATGGCATTTTAATTTCTTGTGCACTTAGGATTCTTGGATGGTCGGTGCCAATAACGTTGTCTCCTATAAGGAGCTCTTCAAAAAGCTTTTCACCCGGGCGTAAACCTGTGCATTGTATTTCTATATCGCCATTTGGTCGTTTTGCGTGTTTAACTTCAAGCCCTGACAAGTGAACCATTTTAATAGCTAAATCTTTAATTTTAACAGGCTCACCCATATCGAGTACAAACACGTCACTTCCCACACCCATTGCGCCGGCTTGAATAACTAGCTGAGCTGCTTCTGGAATTGTCATAAAGTAGCGGGTTATGTCTTGGTGAGTTAGTGTTATTGGACCACCTGCTTTAATTTGCTTTCTAAACAGGGGTACAACAGATCCTGACGATCCTAAAACATTACCAAATCGAACCATGGTAAAACGTGTTGTGTCTTGGATTTCAGATAGCCCTTGCAATACTAATTCAGCCATGCGCTTAGTAGTACCCATTATATTTGTTGGGCGTACTGCTTTATCTGTTGATATAAGAACAAAAGTTTCTACCTTTGTATATATTGCCGCAGTTGCTAAGTTATACGTGCCGTAAACATTATTACGTACGCCTTCTACAACATTGTGTTCAACTAAAGGTACATGCTTATACGCTGCTGCATGGTAAACAGTTTGAACACTAAAAGTAGAAAATGTTGACTCAACTAATTTTTTATTTTGAATAGAGCCCAGTATTGGTAGTATTTCAATATTTAAGTCATTTTTTGCACAAAACTCTGATAGCTCTTTTTCAATTGCGTAAAGCGCGAACTCAGAAAGTTCGAATAACACTAATTTAGTCGGACTATTTTTTACTATTTGCCTACAAAGCTCAGAACCTATAGAGCCGCCGGCACCTGTAACCATAACAACTTTATCGGCTATATTTGCCGACATTAAATCTTGGCGAGGTTGAACTGAATCGCGGCCTAGCAGGTCGTCAATTTCAACATCTTTTACTTCATCAAGATTAGTTGTTCCTGCAACAATATCTGCCATACCGGGAACAGTCATAACTTGTAATTTAAATTTTTCTATTGCGTTAAGTACTTCTTTTCGACGACTGCGAGATGTACTTGGTAGTGCCAATAATATTTTATTTGCACACTTTTGCTTTGCAATTTCAGCAATTTGCGACGGTGCATGCACACAAATACCTTGAATTAACGATAAATGCTTTTTAGGGTCGTCGTCTATAAATGCGACTGGTGAGTATTCAGGGCCATTTGCTAAGGCAGTTGCTAATTGGCGGCCAGCAGAACCAGCCCCATAAATAATTACGCCTTCTTTGCGGCGCATAGTTATTTGGCCAACTACAGCTCGCACGGTTAGCCTTGCACCACCAACAAATAAAATACAAAAGCTGGCATAAATAAAAGGAACGGTGCGTGGTACTGGCGCACTAAGAAAAAAAGATAAAATAGTTAAATAAACAGTCGAAAGTACAACACCGGCAATAATGGCCCACATAGCCTGTGTGTTCATATAGCGCAGCACAGCTCTGTAGAGCCCAAGCTTTACAAAGCTTAATAAGCTAAGCGGCAATAATGCTGATAATAAAATCCAAGTATGTGTATTTTTTAAAACGACGGTGCTGTCTAGCCTTAATAAAAAAGCCAGCCAAAAAGCAACAATTATAAATACGCTATCGATGAGGAGAGAAATAATTCTTTTTTGAGGACGAGGTAAATTAACTAAAAATTTTAAAGACACAATACATTTCCCTGAAGCTAGCAGTAAGACTACTATTCTATTGATTACAATTTTACTACAAGATGAACAACTATTGCACTTAATAAATAAAGACTATATGTAAATATTTATATAGTCTTTATGTATTTGGTTATTTTTTGTTAGTAAACGTTATCGTTAGGTATATGTTTTTATTTTAAAGAAGCTAAAACAAGCACTTCGTTGATTATTTGAGCTGTTTTACCTATTTCGCTTTCAGTCAAAGTTGGATGGACCAAAAACATAATTGACGTTTCTCCTAATAGTACTGCATTAGGTAAACGTTTTTTAGGTCTCCAAGGGGTATCATCAAATGCTTTTTCAAGATAAACCTCTGCACAACTACCTTGGAGACACGGTACACCACGTTCCGTAATTTCGTTTACTATACGGTCGCGATCCCAATCATGAGCCAAACATTCTGGTTTTATAAACATATAGTGCTTATATTGAGCATGTTCGATATGTTCTGGTACATTAACTAATCTTATACACTCGAAATTCTCTGCTGCACTATCGAGCAATGTACTATATGCTTGGCGTTTTGCGGTCCAATCAGCCATACGCTTTAGCTGAATACGACCTATAGTAGCTTGCATTTCGGTCATACGCCAATTAGTGCCAAAGCTCTCATGTAGCCATCTAAAACCTGGTGGATGCTCTCTATTATAAATAGCATCAAAGCTTTTCCCGTGGTCTTTATAGCTCCACATGCTTGACCATAACTCTTTTGAGTTAGTCGTTACCATGCCGCCCTCGCCACCTGTGGTCATTATTTTATCTTGGCAGAAACTCCATGCACCTATGTGACCAATGCTTCCAACAGAACGACCTTTATATTTAGCACCGTGCGCTTGTGCACAGTCTTCAATTACATAAAAACCATGTTCTTTGCTGAGCGCCATTATTTCATCCATTTCCGCTGGCATACCTGCTAAATGAACAACAATAACTGCTTTAGTTTTTGATGTAAGTACTGCTTTTATAGATTCGGCGGTAATAGCTTGGCTATTCAGATCGACATCTGCAAATACAGGTGCTGCTCCTGATGTAACAATACTTGAAGCAGATGCTAAAAAGGTGCGTGGTGTAGTTATTACTTCATCACCAGCGCCGATGTTTAATGCCTTGAGTGCAAGATCAAGTGCTAATGTGCCATTACCTAACGCTATTGCGTATTTGCTGTCAGCCCAGCTTGCAAATTCTTTTTCAAATTCACGGCCTTCAGTACCCGTCCAATAATTTACTTTATTAGATAAAATAACACGGCTAACTGCATCGGCTTCTTCTTGTGTAAAGCTAGGCCATGGAGAGAATGGGGTATTTAACATGAAATTCCTATAAGATTTAAAAGCTTAACTATTTTCTGAAACTTTAATGCAGGGAGAGCCATAAGCAATTACACCTGATGGTATATCTTTAACAACCAAACTACCTGCACCAATTAATGTATTATCGCCAATATTAATAAGTTGTTTTACTTTACTTCCAATACCTACCCAACTACTACGCCCGACGTAAACTCCGCCAGCTAACGAAGTACCAGGACAAATATGGGTAAAGTCACCTATTTTACAATCATGCTCAATTATAGCTGAGGTATTAATTATACAGCCACGGCCTATTACTGCGAAAGCGTTAATAACAGCGTTGGCAGCTATAACAGATCCAGAATCTATTTGAGCATATTTACTTATAATTGCACTTGGGTGTATTAGGATAGGAAGTGTGTAGCCATTTTTGGCTAACGTTTTTATTTTTTCTTCTCGAGTATTATTGTGACCTATAGCAACAGCAACATTCATGTTGTTACTAGGTACATTCAGCAAATCTGAAAATGTACCTACAACAGACCAATGCTCTATATTTTTTTTATTAGGATAAGCATCATCATAAAAGCTAACACTAAAGCCTAGCTGCTCCGCAATATCAGCTATTATTTTACCGTGGCCGCTAGATCCTAAAATAGCCAGCGTTTTTAAAGCTGGCTTAGTCATTATTAGAACCTTTAAAAGGCTCAATAGTTACATGCCCATCAGCACTGATGCCCTCTCTTACAAAAACTTTTTTTACTGTTAACAGTAATATTTTTATATCGAGGAGGAAGCTTTGATTTTCTACATACCATACATCAAGCTTAAACTTTTCATCCCAGCCAATTGCATTACGACCATTTACTTGTGCCCAACCTGTTATACCAGGTCTTACATTATGGCGTTTAGCTTGTTCTGAGCTATACAGCGGTAAGTACTGCACTAGTAGTGGCCTTGGCCCAACTAAGCTCATGTCGCCTTTAATAACATTAAACAAGCCTGGTAGCTCGTCTAAACTGGTAGAACGTAAAAAAGCACCAAATTTAGTCATTCTCTCGTTATCTGGAAGCAGGTTACCGTGCTTATCTTTAGCATCGAGCATGCTTCTAAACTTCATCATTTTAAACACTTTACCGTTTAAGCCAGGGCGGTCTTGCGTAAACAAAATAGGTGAGCCCAATTTAAAACGAATAAATATAGCAACCACAAGTATTACTGGAAGTAAAATCAAAAATACAATTATTGAAACCGTTAAGTCAAAAAGATACTTAATCATTAATAGCATCCTGTAGCGTTTTTTCGACTCTTGTAGCCATCATGTCTCTAGAAAAATGTTCATAAGCTAGTGTTTTACAGCTATTCACGGCTGCTTCGTAATCAGATTTACTGTCAAGAAAGTCACTAATAAGCATACTAGATGCCTTGTAATCATCCGCCTCTAAAACTAAGCCACATTTGTGTTCTTTAATGAAGTCTTTTTGCCAACCACCGTAATTAATTGCGATGGGCGTTTTTGAAGCTAGTGCATCAAACAGCTTATTTGCAGAATTATGCCACATCTCTTTTACTGGACCGAATAATGACAAAGATAAGTCTGCGGCAGATAATAAACGAACTATTTCCGTTTTTGGTACTGGGTTAAGAAAGTATAGGTTTTTATTGTAAACACCTAGCGCTCTTGCTTCGCTTATTATCTTCTCTTTTTCCATCCCGTCTCCAATTGCAACAAAACATAAATTTGAATTTGAGTTCTGCGCAGCTTTTGCCAAGCCCACAATATAGCTCACATTATTAATTAAACCGAATGTACCCGTATATACAATAAGTTTTCTACCATTAACAAAACCTAACTTAGATTTTAAATAATCGATGCCAACATCTTCACTAACATCAAACAAACTCGTATCACAACTATTTGTAGCAAGGGTTACTTTGTCAGGTGAAATTCCATGCTTTATTATTCCATCACACATGCCTGGTGAAAGACCAATCAATCTAGTTGAATTTTTATAGGTATATTTTTCTAACCATGTTGCAAATTTTATTATTAATTTATTTTTTATCACGCCAGCAGCCACAGGCAATTCAGGCCAAAGATCACGCACCTCAAATACTAGAGGCCTTTTTTTGCACTTAGAGTAAATCACACCGGGTATTGCAATAGTTAAGGGTGTACTTGTAGCAAAAACCACATCGGCTTTGATAGAAAAAGATTTAACTGTTGAGCTTACTGAAAATCTAATAAATTTTAAAATTCGCTTAAAAAAACTATCTTTATTTGAATATGCTAGATGTAGAACGTGTAGTTTTATACCTTCAATATCTATAAGGTTCCAACCATGGTTTAGATTATAGTTTTCTGAAAAATAAGCCGAGCTAGTAATAAATGTAACATCATGACCACTTTTAACTAGTCGCTTGGCCATCTCATAAGATCGCGTTCCAGCATTTGACTCAGGCGTAGCAAAGTATTGATGTAGATATAATATTTTCAAAAAAACCTCAATTTATAATTTCATTTTAACGTTCAAAAGGTATATTAAAATATTTTAAACCTTTTTCTATTTGTATTGTATTTTTATTATCACCCACATTAATACTTTCAAGGCTGTCTGCATTGAAATAAAATACAGGAACAAAATGAATGCTTTCTTCTGATACTAACCTTGATGCAACTCCTTGCTCTAAACAGCATAACTTGTACCAGATATCGTCGGCTGTAGGGCAATAAGTCAAAAAAGCTTCTTGATCGAAAAAATGTTCATTTAATATTTTGATCGGATAACAAACACCTGAAACACCTGTGGGTAATATCCAATCTGACAGGTTATTCGACAATGGCCATTTTGAATAATCTAGTATTTTATTATCTGAATCAAACGATATAGTCTTGCCTCGGTAACATAAAACCTCATCATTACTCTCTTTAATATTATTTGAGAAGCCAGATAAGAAGTTTTTAGGGTAGAAAATATCATCGTCAACTGTTACTACAAAATTATAATCCTCGTAATCTTCAATCATATTGATACAAGATAATTTTTTATATGAGCGAATATTTTTTTCTACAACTTTTATCTCAAGTCCACGCGCTTCTAAACGAATTAAGCTCCTTGGCATTCCCTTAGTTGGGATGTCCTCTTCGCATAAAAAAAGAACAACTTTAGAAGCAGGCTCATCTTGATTAAATAAACTTTCGATAGTTAAATAAACTCGATTTACTCTTTTATTGTATGTAGTAAGAGACACTAAGAATTTGGAGTTGTTATCAGGCTGTCTTCTAACTACATTCGATAAACGATTAACTAAAAAATAATATATATTTTTAGTTAATGACAATATTAATTTTTTTATTCTCAAGCTAATACCTCTTTGCGTGATAATTTTTTAATAAAAGATAAATATAAATAAAATCAAAATATGTGAAAAATAAAACAGAATCTGTAGACGCCCTCAGCAGAAGGCCAAAAAATATGCATTTAAGTTCCAAAGGGGCGCGCATAATTAAGGCTATAATTAAATATATAATCGACATAACGCCTAAATTTGCATACAAGGAAATTAATGAGTTATGTGGTGCGTACTCACCTATAGCTAACGTTCCACAGTATTCACCATCAAATGCATTCACCCCAAAAGAAAATCTAAATAAATATTGCTTATATAACAATCAAGCACTAAATCTCTAGGTTCTATGCTCTAGCCCCTTCGAACCGCTGAATAATAGTTTCAATTAATATAATAACACTTAAAATACTTTATAATCTTTGCAATATTATTTTGCGCTTTCTGATAGTATTTACTACAATTTTAGTATCTATACTTAAATTTATATTCTTATCTAGCTCATCGCCAATAACATGAATTATATCATTAAGTTTAGATTGATATTGAAGAATATATAAGAGTAACCCATGGGCCTTATTGACCACAAAAAATTAGATTTTTCTTTATATTTTTTCATAAAAAATATTATTGAAAGATAATAGATACTATTTACTTTCAGTTTTATATAAATACAACCAAGGCATTTTTACTACTTTAAAACTGTCACATTATCTATTACAACCTCAGGTAAGCGCCAACATCTGAAACAACAACGGGTTTAGCTGCCTTACCTGCTTCAATAATAGCAATACCAAAACTTTCACTATCTAATCGACTCAAAGTAACATATACATCAAGCTTTAGAAGCACTTCAATGACCTTTGAGTGCTCCACAGGGCCAACAAATTTTGTTAATTTGTCAAAACCCTCTTTTTTTGCTAACAATTTCAGCTTATCGAGCTTTGGGCCTCCTCTTACTAATCTTAATTTCAATCTATTAGCTATTTCAGGAGACGTTTTTTAGCTGACAGACTAATAACGAAAATGCTTGTATAAATGTATCTATAGCGTACTTGCCAGCCATTGTTTTTACGTTACCTGCAACAATATTATCACTATGTGGCTCGATCTGCTGCTGTATGCACATTTTGTATCTCTGTGAATCGATATCAAGGAGTAATAAAATTTTCTTAGGTTTATTAAAAAACTGTTAGTTTGCACTGCCATACAATTAATTGTATAAGCAACTGAATCAAAGCAAATAATATTGCGCTTTACTAAGTATTAATGAAGTGATGAAGCATAGGGAAAGGCATATACATCACTCCCTCAAACCGACTATAACCAAGATTGATAACTTACAAGCCTTGCTGTCGTGCCATAGCCACTGCGTAATGCGCATTAACTAAATCGGGTTTAATTTCTACAAGTAATTTTTAACGGTTTGTATCACTAAAAAGTACAAAAAAGAACCTTGGTTTTTTAGTATATGGACAGTAATTCCTTGATAAATTGCTATAAGTAAAGGATGTTGTCTAATAACAAGAACCTCTACTCCGGCAGAATTTAAGCCATTTGCCCAGCGAACAGTATAAATACTAGAGGCTCTTGCTTATAAAACTACCTTCATTTTTTAAATCCTTTTGAACCTGTTTAGCACGCGCAACCCACGTATGCTGTTCAGCAACAGCATTCATCTCACCTTTTACTTTTACTAATTTTTGTCTATCGTTTACCAAATCAACAAAAAACTTAGTTAATGCTGAAGGTTTGTAATCAATAGCCCAACCTATTTTATTATTTTTGACAAAGTTCGCCGCTAAAGTACCGTTCGAAGCTAATATAGGTTTCCTGCTACCTAAATATTCATATAATTTCACAGGGGCGGCAAACTCCCAGTATTCATGAGGTTTTACAAAAACTGATACTATATCAGCCTGTTGCATCAACATTTTCATGTCTTCACCAACTTTGTGTACTATTTTTATATTATCGGTTAAAGCAGGATATGTATCCTTCACTGATAACCATTCATTTTCTCGAGTACAGATGGTTAAGATGATTTTTGGAAATTGTGATACGACTTTAAATAATAAATGCATTTGGTAATGCTCTGACATGCCGCCAACATAAAAAATATTTAATTTTTCATCTTCTGAACTACTTAGATTAGCATCAGCATCAAAATGATTATTACTATCACTCCCGGGTGGTAGAGCTTCAAAGATCTTGCCATTCACTATAGGTACATATTTCCCCATTTCAAGTGATGGCAAATAAAGCTTTGTTAGGTACTTATTGTAATTCTTTAAATCGTATTTATAAGCCAATTTTGCTGTTGCAATTTTTAATAAATTTAAATCGTTACCGTATCCTTCAAATGCCCAGTATATGTCCCTATAAAATAAACCAATCTTAATATTTTGCCTTTTACAGAATTTAAAAAAACCAAAGTCTAGCAATGGATTAAGTGGTAAGTGATATCGATCAGTTAAAATAGTGGGCATAGTAGAGCTCTCTGAGTAAACGAAATCGTACTCCAGCCCTTTTTCTATATTATTTTTTATTTTTTTTATACATTTTTTTCGCTCAGCACTATAACCAGTAACTAAATCAACCTTATAACCTAATGACTTAAAAGCGTTAAGCATCTTAATAGGCCTAATTCCACTTGCTGATGTTGCTTGATAATTTAGTGGTAGCGGATGATGAAATATCATATTTTTAGAGGTCATAAGGTTATTTACCTAACTTACTTTTTGAGTTGTATTTAGAGTTACTCTGTTTTTAGTATCAAAAAATGTCAGAGTAAAGAATAGAAAAAATATCAAGTTGCCCAGTACGCTAGATGAAATAACAGTAGAAACCATAGACAATATAAGCACGGATATTTTTCGGTTAGAAAACTTTGATAGATAAATAAATGCAATGGAAAATAAAAAAAGGCCAAACCAGCCAATCCAATACCCAAGCTCAACAATAATAGAATGAGGATTTTGGAACATAAGTGCAGGATTAAATTCTGCGCCTTTAGCAAACATGAAGTAGTTTCCAATTTCACCTGAGCCAATCCATAGGCTGTCAAAATTTTCAAAAAAATATAAATATGAATCTAGCCTAATTGACATTGAACCGTCTTTACTCAAACCTCCAGTAAGAACAAGATAAATGCTATCTATTCTGCTAATTAAACGCCCTAAAACACCATCACTGGCTGTGGAGAAATAATTATAAAAAAAAGCTAACAGCATACAAACCATAACTACATAGGTAATGTTTTTTAAATTATATCCTCGGCTAAAAATAAAAAATAAAAAGCCCAACATAAGTGCTGATCTGGAACCTGTTAAAAGTAATAGCAGTAAAGCAGAACCCCATACTAGCCGCTTTTTCCAAAGGGTAAAATTAGATTCAATACCAATAAACAAATAAACAATTAGTAAAACAACGCAAGCGAGATCGTTTGGGTTAATAAATGTACCTGTTATAGCAAAAAAAGCGCCATATTCTTCACTAACAGGAAGCCCGATACCAAACGTATATGTAGAAAACTGACCAAGGCATATAAGTACCTCAACAATCAAAAATATAATAATTAAGCTATATTTAAATTTTACTACGTTGAAGTCTTTGCTGTAATAATAGAGTCGGATAATTGATAATATTAAAAAAGGCAGAACTAGAATCACTAAAAAATGTGTAGTTAAAAACTTACCATTAAATGGCTTTAACACATAATAAAGAGCCGATATTATTGTGTAATTGAAGAAAAGGAGAACGCAAACCCAGTCAGTTACTTTGAGTTTAGTTTTCATTCTTATTTCTATAACAAATACTATGAACATCATTATTATTATAGGACCATATGCAATAGCCCCCATATTAAAAATGTATCCTAAGAAAGTTGATATAAAAATAGATACTATGAATACAACATATACATCGGTAACTCTAAGCAAATTTAATTACCACCTGTTCTAAAAGGGCTTTGCGCGATTGTTTAAAGAAAAACAGACCAAAAAACAAAAGTCCTCCCCAGATCAATAATATTTCTCTGCTTCCTCTCAAATATAGAGTGTTTAATATCGTAATAGATAGAATTAAGGTAATCGTTAAATAACTTTTTCCTGAAGGAATATTTCTCCAGACTCTTCTTGAAAGCTCTGTTCGGATAATATAGAAAAACCAAAACGATAAAGCTGTAGACACGGCTGCTCCAGCTGAACCGTAAATTGGAACTAAAAAATAATTTCCAACCCCATTAATAGTCATAGCTATTACGGAAGCAAACATAGCAAGATATGTCTTTCTAGCAATTGTAATTCCTACCGCCGTAGTCTCTGATAATGTATAGAACAATGGTCCAATCAAACATGTTGTAATTAAATATTCAACAGCATCGTACTCTTTTGGAAGTAATAGAGGTAACAACCAAGATAGCAGTCCCGATAAAACGACTATAAAGAAAATAGCTGCTAATAAATGCTCTGAGATCATGTCAATCTTGTTAAAACAAACGCTTTTTTCGCTTACCCATTTAAAAACAAGTGGAGCCCAAATAATATTAAATACACTTGAGAATACAGTGGCAACAGCTGCAATACTTATAGTTACCGAATATACACCTAACTCTGAAAACGTAGACAAAGCTCTAAGGGACAATTTATCCATAACATTTAACCCCCAAGCAGCCAGTCCTCCTATGACTAAAGGAAGACCAAAATATAAGAGTTTTTTTAGTTCTTCTATATCAATCACCTGACTAAATGACCTAAGCCACTCTGAGCGAGTGTTCCATGCAAACACAAAGAAAACTACAGCAATGGATAGGGAATGAGCGAGAATTAAACTATAAAAATTTGTTTTGAACCCAAGCCAAACAATACAAAGCATGAAGGTTAAAAAAGAAATTTTCGGTAATAATTGACTCATTGAATATGCAAGCGCGCGTTCTTGCATTCTCAATATTAGAGACAAAAAACGTGAACAAAAGGCAAGTACAAAACAGAGCAAACTGAGAATAGTTAGGTATTTATTATTTTCTTTATACAATAGGTTAGACAGCAATACTTCATCTGAAAAATACAGCCCAAAAGTACATATCAATAATAAAGTAAAACCTGGTAAAAACGAGGCCTTGAATAATCTTGATTTTACTTTAGATTCATGATATTCGCGAACATATGATTGATCTAACCCCAAACAGAAAAATAAAATAATAAAACTGGCGAAAACCTGTAACATACTTATCTTACCAATATCTTCAACAGGGTAAAACCAAGTAATAATAGGTAAGCTGACTAATCCTAATATTCCAGAACCTACAGGGCCGAGCAGATAACTCAATATCTTACTTTTCTTCATTATAGTCCAAGGCAACACTATAAATTTTATTTAGTGATTCAATTACAACGGCTTCACTGAATGAGGATTTACAATAGTCTTTAATTTTTTTTGCTTTAAAAGAGCTTTGGTTTTTATAAAGCTGAGACATTCCTTCAGCTAATGAATCTACTGAATTTTTATCTACTAAATAACCTACATCTGCATTTATTATAGACTCAGGACCACCGCATTTTGTAGCAACAACAGGTTTACCAAGCGCTAAAGCTTCAACTAGTACTACACCAAATGTCTCGTATTCACTGGATAATACAAATGCATTTGACGATGAGACATGTTTTAATACTTCATTTCTTGATAATTTCCCCAAGAATATTACTTGCTCAGATACACCTAATTTTAAAGCTAAATCAACTAAGTTATTATACTCAGGACCATTACCCCCAATGTATAATTTGATATTTTTCAGCTCAAAATGCACTTTAGCGAAGGCTTTAATTAAAATATCAACACGTTTATTCTTATTTAGAAAACAGACATTTATATATTTATAGTGCCCATCTGATTTAAGCGTAGGCAACTCATTTGCTAAAAAATTATTACTTACTATATTTGGGATATAAATCCACTTTTTTGAATTAAATGTTTCGTTTAACAATGATCTAAACTTTTGACTAACAGCAATACAAGCCTTAGCGTTGTTGACTACTTTGTCTAATTTTTCCACAGTTTGTGGTTTAACTGAGCCCCTTGCAAAAAAAGAGCTATGCTCAGTTAGCACATAAGGAATTTTATACTTTTTATTAATTGTATGAGCTAAAAGACCACCATTAATTAATGAATGAGCGTGAAGTATGTCTGGCTCCCCATGCTCAGACACGTAGCGTTTAAATAATTGCATACCTCTATAAAGCCAAAGCTTTGTAATCAAACGATTTAACCTTGGCGTGAAGTTAATAAAATTATTTCGGTAAACATTTACATTGTTATCATTCTCCTTACTTATCCCAGCATTACTCTCTTTATTTCGAAAAGAAAAAACTGAGTTTATCTGCGGAAATATGATTCCAACATCATGACCGTAGTCCTTTAAGGCGACTGCTTGCTCTCTGAAAAAGCTGCCACCAATATCTCCTTCATACCTTGGGTACCATGAAGGTATAACTAAAATATGTAGTTTTTTAAAATTGTCCATAATAACTAGACTCCAAACTTAATCATAAATAACCATGCATAGGTAAACTAAAAACTGTTTCAGCTAACCTTTCAGCGATAGGGAATTCAAAGTTTTGTTGGCCTAAATCATTAAATGCTGTTTGCTGGTGCATACAAGTACCATAATATATCATGGTGGGGACACCTTGAGCCTTATATTGAGCCATAGCCTCGTCGCGATTATCAGAAACCAATGTATATTGCGCCCAAGAGCTAATATAGCCCTCTGGTATTTGAGGTGTTTTAAATTTACCTGCTAATGTTTTTTCGTAGTTAACAGCGGCTTTATTACGATTTATAAGCTCATTCGGAAACTCTGCTAACTTCTCAAGTAATATTGCTGCTTGTATTGTATCTAATCGAGAGTTCATACCTATCCGGATATTGTCGTACTTATCACTACCTTTGCCGTGAACACGATAAGATTTAATCAATTCCGCATATTCGTCATTATTGGTAAATACAGCACCGCCATCTCCATAGCAGCCCAAAGGTTTAGCAGGAAAAAAGCTTGTTGTTGCTATATCACCAAAACTTCCTGCTTTTTTACTGTTAATACTCCCACCAAAACCCTGCGCTGCATCCTCAACTAATTTTAAATTATATTTGTTCGCAATTTTTTGAATTTCAAGATAATTAGCTGGTAAACCAAATAAATCTACAGCGATTATTGCTTTAGGCACTAGCTTACCTTCAGCTATAGTTGTTTGAATACGCCTTTCAAGATCAATAGGGCAAATATTGAAAGTCGCCTCGTCTGAGTCGACAAAAACAGGCGTAGCTCCTTCGTAAGCAATAACCTCTGCAGTCGCAAAGAAAGTAAAAGTAGGACAGAAAACTGCGTCGCCTTTCTCAATATTAAGCACCATCATGGCAAGCGTAAGAGCATCAGTACCGTTCGCACATGTTATTGCATGTTTTACACCTACATATTCTGCAAGTTTTTCTTCTAGCTCCTGTACTTCAGGACCCATAATGTATTTGCCATGATCTAATACACCCTGAATTCGTTTATCTATTTTTGTTTTTAAGTGCTTATACTGTGCAGCTAAATCTATGAATTGCATTTAGTAATTACTCGTTAATTAAACTCAGTGTTGAACCTGAAAGCTGGTATATATCACCTGTATGCTTACACTTTTCGGTACCAGTCCCCTTAACAGGTAACTGGAGCTGTTCGCCGTATTTACTGATCCACCCAATCTGTTTAGCTGGTACACCTACCATAAGAGCAAATGCTGCTACATTTTTATTTATAACAGCACCAGCACCAACTAACGAATATTCGCCAATAGTTACACCACAAACAATTGTACAGTTAGCGCCAAGTGTTGCGCCTTTTTTTACTAATGTATCGCGGTACTCAGTTTTTCGCTCAATAAACGATCTAGGGTTGTATACATTAGTAAAAACCATACTAGGACCGCAAAAAACATCATCCTCGATATAAATATTGTCGTAAATAGATACGTTATTTTGTACTTTTACATTATTACCAATAATAGCCTTATTGCCTACAAACACGTTTTGACCTAAAGAACACCCTTCACCTATTATCGCCCCACTACAAACGTGCACAAAATGCCAAACACGCGTGTTATTGCCTATTTTTGCCCCATTATCAACAATGGCGCTTTCATGCACGTGATAATCCATAACTATAAAACCTTAGCAAGTGATGGATGTGCTTTGTCGCCAGCTTCGACTACTAGCATTTCACGAATTTTTTCTACAGTTTCAATGGCAACTCTATTTTCATCAATACCAAAGCCGTTACCTGCTAATATATTTTGATAACTTTGAGTATGTAAATCAGTAAATCCACCTGAAAACTCAAGCTCCTCTGTATTAACCCCGTCATTAATTGTGATACTACGATAGGTAAGTTTTTCACCCTTAACTGCATTGTCAGGTAAGTTGTTAGCATCAATTGATAAAAACCACTTCACACGTGCACGCTCGTAAACAAGGTAACCACTAGACGTTTTTTCATCACGATAATGAACTTCATTGTGCTTTAGTTCACCAAAAATAAAATGTAGCATGTCGTAAAAATGCACACCAATATTTGTGGCTACACCGCCTGATTTGTGGTCAAATCCTTTCCAAGATTTCATATACCACTTCCCGCGCGAGGTCATATAGGTTAAATCTACATCAAATACTTTCTCTGCTGGCGCAGCGGCTACTTTTTCTTTTAAAGCAATGATTGAAGGATGCAACCTTAATTGAAGTATTGAGTTAACATTTGCTCCATACTTAGTTTCATATTCTTTGAGAATATCCATATCTTCTGAATGTAATACAAGAGGCTTTTCGCAAATGACATCAATACCATTTTTCAGTGCATATTTCATATGAGGTGTATGTAAATAATTAGGGCTGCAAATAGCTATGTAGTCTAGTTTTTGGCCCTTCATCGCACAATCTTCAACATACGCGGTAAAATCTTCAAACTCTGTAAAAAACTCAGCATCTGGGAAGTGGCTGTCCATGATCCCAACTGAATCATTAATATCCATTGCCACTAGAAGGTTATGACCAGTTTCTTTAATAGCTTTCAAATGACGAGGCGCTATATATCCTGATGCGCCTATAAGTGCAAAATTTTTCATCGTATTCCTTATTATAATCTTAGGTCAGAATCACTAGTTCCAAAAACATGTTTGACATCATATAAGACATGCTTTGCTTTCCCATACTTACGGACAGCTGCAGCCCCCATTTTTTTGAACTCACTGTGATCAACTGCTAAAACAATTCCATCATAATTATTTTCTTGTAGTGTGCTTATTAAATCAATACTATATTCATGCTTAACTTCATCAGAGTTAGCCCAGCTGTCGTAAACATCAACTGTCATATTAAAGTCTTTAAGCTCATTAACTATATCGATTATTTTAGTATTTCTGACGTCGGGGCAATCACCTTTAAAAGTAAAACCAAGCACGAGCACTTTTGCTTCATCAATATGTATTTTTTGACTTGATAGTTTTTTTACTAATTGAGTTGCAACATATTCACCCATACCATCATTTATTCTTCGACCAGCAAGTATAACTTCTGGGCGATATCCTACTTCTTGTGCTTTATGAGTTAAATAATATGGGTCTACACTAATGCAGTGCCCACCTACTAAACCAGG
This sequence comes from Pseudoalteromonas sp. SG45-3, assembly GCF_014164075.1. Taxonomy (NCBI): domain Bacteria; kingdom Pseudomonadati; phylum Pseudomonadota; class Gammaproteobacteria; order Alteromonadales; family Pseudoalteromonadaceae; genus Pseudoalteromonas; species Pseudoalteromonas sp. SG45-3. The sequence goes on from NZ_JACJEN010000007.1 coordinate 29,779, forward strand.
TTTAAACTTTAAAAAGTTCCACTTTGTGCCAGCTGCATTTAGTACCTCTTCTGTATCAATACCTAAGCGGTTAAATATTTTTGCAAATTCATTGATTATTGCAATATTCAAATCTCTTTGTGTATTTTCAATCACTTTCGCAGCTTCTGCTACTTTTATTGAACCAGCTAAATGAGTACCTGCGGTTATTATCGAGCTATATAGACTATTTACGAACTCACCAACTTCAGGCGTAGAACCGGAGGTGATTTTCATAATTTTAGTGAGGGTATTAACTTTATCACCCGGATTTATTCGCTCAGGAGAGTATCCTGCAAAAAAATCTTTATTAAATACCAAACCCGAAACTTTTTCGATAATAGGCAAACATACTTCTTCAGTCGCACCTGGATATACTGTAGATTCGTAAATAACAATGTCACCTTTTTGAACAAACTCTCCTAATAACTCTGATGCTTTTCGAAGTGGGATTAAATCTGGCGCATTGCTTTCATCTATAGGGGTAGGGACCGTTACAATATATACATTACAACTGGCTAATTCTTGCTTATTACAAGAGAAGTTTAGCCGTTTAATATTTTGAAGTTCTTTATCACTGACTTCTAGCGTAGCATCATGCCCTGCACTTAGCTCATCTACCCTTTTCTGGTTTATATCAAAACCTAATACAGGATATTTTTTCCCAAACTCGACAGCTAGAGGCAATCCAACATAACCTAATCCAATGATGCCAATATTAGTATTCTCTAGTGATATATTCACTTTTAGACTCTCTTAAAAATTATCTGCTATATATTAAAGGCTAAATCTCATTACTGGTGTCACTTTCTTTAATATAATACTGGTATAAAACAAATAAGACGCTTAGCACTCCTCCAAGAAAAGTTCCTAAAATACATATCAAAGCTCTCTTAGGCTTAAATTTCAGTTCAGGTACAATTGCCGGATCTATCGTTTTAAAAACATACTCATCTCGAACTTCAGCAAACATGATAACTTTTGCTTGCTCTTCAATTAATTTATATAAAACAGATTTGATATCTGCAATATTTGTAACCTTTAATTGCTTAGTTAGAAATTGAGTGCTCTTCTTAGCTTCGATGACATCTCTTGTTTTCATATTTCTATTAATATCTTCGACTAGCCAATCGACCCACCTTTTAGCTATAAATGGAGATATATGTTCTATAGATACTTTAACCATACCCGTTTCCATATCTTTAGAAACATTCAGGATATCAGAAAAAACGATGAAAGCTTCTTGCATAGAAGGTTCTGGATTAAAAGGAGCAACAACATCCCTAACCCATTTCCCCCCGCTTTGTTCATATATATTTTCATCATATATAACTTTATTAGAAACACTGTTCCATGTTTTAACTGCCATTAAATCAGGGAGTATATTATGTACAGAGATAAACTCACTTATAAACTTTCTTGATTTAATTACTTCAATAGCAATTTGAACTTTATTTGAACTTCCTTGCCCACCAATATCTATACCAGCTATGCTCGCTAGCCCACCGAATTGATTAGCTAAAGAGGATAGACCGTTGGTATTATTTGAATCCGCCGGGGCTAATAATGCTTCCGACTTATAAACGTTCGGTAGTGTTATTGCATAAAGAACAGAAATTACTGCAAATATAATTGTCACTACTGTAATTAGTCGTTTTCTCTCATATAAAACCCCTAAGAATTGCCTTATATTGATGACGTCATCCGATGGATAAACACTAAAATTATTTTCAGTTTTTTCAATTTCCGTATTATCTAACATTGTATTTCTCACATATAGGCTAATTAAAGACTACCAATAGCAGCGACAGCCACACCTAACTGATAAAGGATCTGCGTTGCTGTGCTCCAAAGCGTTAACTTGTCCATATGTCCTGCATCCATTGGTATTACTATTGTGTCACCTGGTTCTAATTGCTCTGCATTATTTGCTGCAAACCAACCACCTGTACTTGGTATTTTCACTGAACCATTGGCTTTAATAATGTAAATTCGATCTTCAGCGGCACGCTCTTTAAGGCCACCACTTAGAGCAATATAATCATCAACACTCACCCCTGTTTTATATAGGTGTGATGTGGAGTAGTTAACTTCACCAATTACGCTAATTGAATCACGCTTGCTTGGTACATAAAGTGTATCACCATCTTGAAGTACTAAGTTTTGTTGATTATTTACAATTAAAGGTAAATCAATTACTAAACGCCCTACGGCTTCAACACTCGCGAGGTCGTTTAACAGCTTGTTCATTTCTTCATAAGAAAGTGTGTTGCTACTTACAGAGTTTTGGAAGCTCTTAGAGGCGATGTCGCGGCGAAGCTCTGTAGATAAACGCGCTAACTGCTTTTCCTCTTGTTCTTTAATTGATGTACGGGTAAATACAGCTGCTTTTTGTTCTGCAAATTGTGAAAAACCACCCGCGCGTTCAAGTAATTCAGTTAGCGTTTCACCGCGGCGTATAGTGTAAGTGCCTGGAAATTTAAGCTCACCTTTTAATTCTACTTTTACATTTTCTTGCCAATTTGGAATTGCAAAAACGTTGATGCTGTCTTTACTTTGTAATGTAATATTACTTTGAAGGTCGCCTTTCATGGCGCTTTCAAGGTCAAATCGTAAGTGTTCTATTTTAGAACCATCGCTGGCTACAATACGTGTAATTTCAGCTTGTTTTACGTAGGCAGACTCTAACAGGCCACCGGCTGCTGTTATTAAATCACTTACCTCACCACCAATCATTAGTGGATAAATACCAGGGAAAGTTACATTCCCGCTGATTTCAACTAATTGCATTGCTTGTTGCACTGATGCTTGCTGTTTAAATTTAGCAATAATCGGCGCTAATAAGTTATAGCGGCTAAATAATGCGTAATCTTCAGGTTTGAGTTCTTGGTCTTCTGCTTCTTTTGCTTTGCGTTTAGAAATTTCAGCAATTGTTAGTATTTTATTGTCTTCAAGAACAAGCTCTTCGTCTTCTTGATTAACACCAATGTATTTTTCGAACTCTTTTTGCTCAAACTTGTGCCATTGCTCTGCTTTTTGTTGCTGCTCTTGTTGCTCTTGGCTAAGGGCCATATTTGCTAGAGCTGATAGCTCTGCTTCTTTTTCTTCAAAACGACTAAATACAACTATCTTGTCATTAGCTTTAAGTTGTAAGTTGTTTTCAGGATTTTTAATAATCGCTTGAGCAACGTCGAACTGATGCGCTTCTATATCGCCGTTTACATTTATTTCGCGGATGACGAGGCCATAGCTTAAATCGGCTTGCGGTAGTAGGTCACCGCGTATAGATTTAAGTACATCTGAAATACGCTTGCCTTGGTGCCATTGATAATTACCTGGGCGTGCTACTGCACCAATTAAGCTAATTGAATTTTGATATTGCGAGCTAACTAAATTAAAGCGAATGCGGTCGCCATCTTGTGGGATATAGTTAATTTGTGGTTTTGAAAAATCGACCGAGAGTACTTCTTTACGATCGAAATTAAAGCGCTCTACAATTGCGCTTTTAGCGTATGCATTTGGTTTAAGGCCTCCGGCCATCGCTAATAACTGCTTAGCAGACTCGCCTTTTTTAAGTTCAAAAATAGCGGGACGTTTAACTGCACCTTCAACTGTTACTTGAGCGCCAACTGAAGGTATAAATACAGCGTCGCCCGGTTTTAATACGATGTCGTTGCTGCTATCGCCATTAATAAGTAAGTCGTAAAGGTCAAAGTTTGCAACTACGTTGCCTGCGCGTTTAACTTGAATATTACGAAGAGAAGCAATGTCAGACACGCCACCGCTTACGAATAATGCGTGCGAAACGGTTGTTAATGAAGAAACACTGTAGCTACCAGGCTTGTAGGCCTCTCCTAGCACTAAAATACGCATGCTACGAAGCTGACCAAGCGATACAAACGCTTTTACACCTATTACCTCTTGCTCTACTTTTACTTTTACTAATTCTTTAATTTCAGCAAAAGTTAAACCGGCCACTTCTACAGGGCTTAAATCTGGAATACTAATACGTCCTTCACGGTCAACTATAACTTCAAAACTGTCACTTTCTTTACCATAAAAGTTTATTTTTAATTGATCGCCAGGGCCCACAATATATGTATCTGGTACTGCGGCATTTTCGCTTGGCATAAATGTAGTTGGTTCACCTGCAAACAATTCGTAACCGTACGGCTTTAATTCGTCTGTTTTTGGTTTAAAGCGCTCTTCATCTGTAAGCTTTTCTTTTTCGGGTTCTGCGCGCTCACCAATACTATTTTGCTGCTGTGTATTATTTTGATTATTAGATTGGTTTGTACCAGTGATCGTTGATACATCGACACCGTATTGTTTTGCGAGGGTTTCTTGTTGAGCTTTAGGTAACTTTTTAAATTGCTCAATTTGAGACGCTGTTGGCGTAAAAGCCAAAGTACTAAAACTACAAAGTAGAATAAAAGCACTAATAAATTGTGTAAAAACTTTCACGAGTAGGTATATCCCTAGGTCTACAACCAAAATTGGCCGCTATAATACCTTAATTTTAAGCAAATAAAAAAGGGACTTTCGTCCCTTTTGTCACTTTAGTGTAATTAACTTAACTACATTGGTTAAAAACTGTAAACCAACGTGAATGACGTTTCTGTGTCAGTGCTTTCTTTGTCGTCAGCAACATCTGAGTTGTTAGTGACATTAAAAGCGACTTTCATTTGTAACGAGCCGTTTATTTTTGCAAGTAATGCAGTTTCAGAACGAGTTTTAGTGTTTGTATCACCGTACTCAACAGCAACTAATTGAGTAAAACGTGCATTCTCAGAAATTTGCCAGTTGTAATCTAACTTACCTAAGGCAATTACTTCGCCTTCAAATTCACCAGCAAGAGAGTTACCGTTGTCATCAACTTCAGTGCTGTCATCTGGGTATTCAAAGTATTTATAACCAGGACCAATTTCAGCACTTAACCACATAGTTTTTTCGTTTAATAAACGTAAACCGTAACCTGCAGAAATTACTGACTCACTTCTATACGCTCCAAAATAATCTGAAACGTGTGAACCATAAATGAATAAATGAGAATGATCTTCATTTAATTTGTAATTACCTTGTGCAGAAATTGAATACTTTTCGTTAGTGCGCTGCTTGTTTTTGTCACCATTTGCATCTTCAACTTCATCTTCTTTGTAGATGCCGTCTAGCTTGTATTCGTTGTTCCAGTGTTCAAGATTGTGCTGAACTTTGATGCCACCTTTAAGTGTGGTCGTTTCTGTATTACCACTTGTGACAATAGCACCTAATTCACTGGTAACTTCCCATGTTCTTTGTTCTGCGTCTGCAGCAAATGCGTTTGTTGCAGCAGAAGCCGCAACTAAAACTGATAAAAGCTTTAATTTCATTAAAAAATAACCTTTGTATAAATGTACATCTATTTTATTAAAGCATTACTTGTTAGAGCAAGCTAAACAGCTAAGTAATAATGTAAAAAATTTTCATGCGGCAGATCCCGCATGAAAATTTTATGTTTAATAGCTCTTTAGCACTATAACAATTAAAGATAACTTTAATTAAATAACTATTTAAAATTAGTCTTGCTTGTGAAAGTGAACATCCATTTGTGGAAATGGGATAGTAATATCTGCATCATCTAATGCGATTTTAATATTTTCCATTAATGACCAGTAAGTAGGCCAATAATCAGCAGCGTTAACCCAAGGACGAACAATAAAGTTAACACTTGAATCGCCTAACTCATTTACAGATACATTGTAAGCTGGATCTTTAAGTATGCGTGTTTCTGCATCTAATACAGATTTTAATACTTCTTTTGCGTGACGTAAATCAGCATCGTAGCCAACACCAATAACTAAATCGATACGACGAGTAGACTCTCGTGAGAAGTTAGTAATAGCACCAGACATTATTTGAGAGTTTGGTACGATAATTACTTTGTTATCTGGAGTACGTAGTTCAGTTGAGAATATTTCGATTTTTTTAACCGTACCCATTTTATTACCTGCTTCAACAAAGTCACCAGACTTAAATGGGCGAAGTAAAATAATTAGTACGCCTGATGCGAAGTTAGATAATGAACCTTGCAATGCTAAACCCACAGCTAAACCGGCAGCACCTAAAATAGCAATGAACGAAGTTGTTTCAATGCCAATTTGCGAAAGTGCCATTAAAATAGTTACAGCAAATACAAGTGTGTACACAATACTTGAAACAAATGAACCGACAGCTTTATCTACTTTCTTTTTAGCAAAACCTTTTTCAGTTAAGTTAGAACAAAACTTAGCAACACGACTACCAAGTAAAAAGATAACAAGCGCAACAACTGCTTGTATACCGTAGTGTAAAATTAGGCCTGAGTTATCGTTAAGCCAATTAAGTACTGAATCCATATTTACTCCAAATGTTTTTTATTAAGCGTTTTCGGGCATTATTATACATTAATTTACAATTTATTCTCATGAAATAATGAATTAATACTATTAAATGCAAGTATATTCGATTTTTTAGAGGTATTTATGCGATAAAACATAGCCTACCTTGAAAAAATATTAACGACTAAATACTAATTATATTTGCCTGATTTAAATTATTTTAATTTATTTCACTTTTGGGCTTCACAACAATTATTATTTTATGTATTATGCGCGCCACACCAAACAAGGTGTGTGTAGTGGCGGTTGTAGCTCAGTTGGTAGAGCCCCGGATTGTGATTCCGGTTGTCGCGGGTTCAAGCCCCGTCAATCGCCCCACTTTTTTCCTAGAAAGCCTCATATTTATACCCTATTAATTATTCTATTATATAAATTCTAAAACCTCTTACTATATTAGCCTTGCAACACAATTATTAATACTCTAGTTAAACCCACTAATTTACAAATCTCACGCAGCGATTAAATCATCCCTAGATAAAAAATTTCAATCCACAAAGATCAACACACCCTAATTAGTAATAATATTTAATAAACAAGTATTTAATACCAATTCGCTTAATTAAGTGATCTATTTTGAGGATGGAAAAACATGTTGATAGCTTGGCAAAAAATTCGCTATTTATTTGTTCTCGGCAATTGCTCCTGCATTGCTCTACCTTCTGCATCCATGCAGTCGTATATGAGAATTTTTTAACACAGGTAGCGACACGTTTAGCCCCGCAAAATGATTAAGTATTATCGCGGATTGGTATAACTCGTTACTTATCTACAATTAATTAACTAATGTGACTGTATTAACTATACTTAGCTACAAAGAGTGGTAGGTTTCTAATGTTGGCATCACTTTTTACTAAACATCAAACTTCTACTGGGATATAAAATTAAGCATGATTAAACAGGTTTTAGGAAATTTACTGTGTAGTTGTTTAGCTGTAATGAGCTTTAACTCATTGGCTCAAAGCAATGATGAATACAATAAGCTATTGATTGAGATTCAAAAATTAGTTTCTGAAAAAAAATACACTCAGGCTTATCAAAAAAGTAATAGCGAATATCAGTACCTGGGCGAACCCGTATACGACTTTTTATTAGGGGTCAGTGCACTTAAAACAGGGCATGCGGCGCCAGCTGTATTTGCCTTTGAGCGCGTGGTTGAAAATAATCCTAGATGGTATGAAGCTCGCTTGTACTTAGTTCGTGCTTATTTAACAGTTAATAATTTACCTGCTGCCGATACTCAAGCTTTAATACTAATTAACTCACCTGACACACCTAATAATATAAAGTCTTCAGCACAGTCATTGCTAGAAACTGCAGCACTTAAGCAACAAGAGGCTGGACGCTCTTATAAACAAAATATTGAGCTTGCCCTTGGCGTAGATGGCAACGTAAACGCAGGTACTGCAGAAAATACGATTATAATTCCTAATATTGGTGAGTTTTTGTTATCGCCAGAAAGTAAAAGTACGCAGGACAACTATGCACGACTTAATTACAGAGGAAAGTACTCTCACCCTATTGATCAAAAAAGCTTAATCACTTTAAGTATTGATACCGGGTGGTACAAGTTTGAAGAACTCAGTCAATACGATCGTATAAATGCGCACATTAATGCCGCCTATCAATATAAACAAAATGACATAAGTTGGTTTGCACGAGTTGCTACCACTCCGTTGATGCTTGATGGCGAACTTTATCGTACTGAATCAGCTTTAACGGCCGGAGCTAATTTTACGCTAAATAAACAAGTTAATTTATTTAGCTCTTTGACTGCGGGTGTTTTAAACAATAGATTTGATGAAAAGCTCGATAACTCATTTTATGCGATGAATGCAGGTGCTAGCTATGCAGCTAAAAATTGGTTTCAAAGCTTAAGCATTAACGCTAAAAGCGAGGAAGCGGACATTACTGAAGGTGAATTTAATAGCCGTAATATTACGAGCTTGTACTACCAAGTGAACACTCAGTTGGCTCAACATTGGCAGTTGTTATCTCTTGCTGGATACCAATGGATTAATTATAAAGATGATCACCCTTTATTTTTACAAGAACGTGCCGATAACCTCTTTATATTCTCAACTTCTGTTCGCTACTTAGTTAATCGCGATTTAGCCATACAGTTGGCTGCCAACTATCAAGATAAATCCAGTAATATTTCTTTATTCGAATATGACCGTTTAGATATCAATTTAAGCGCTTCTTACTCATTTTAATTTAAGGTATTTATGAAACATTTACTCCCTGTAATTACCACTTTACTTTGTGTAAGTTTTTATACACAAGCAAACGACCCTGCTGGTAAAACTATTTTAGCACGAGGCTCTGTACTCGCGGTTGATGGAAGCAATGAACAACAACGACAATTGCAGCGCAGAGATACTGTTTTTGGCGTAGATCGCATTACGACTGGAGAGAAAAGCAAAGCGCAATTTTCGATGTTGGATGGTGGTTTAATAGCCTTAAAAGAAAACTCAGAATTAAATATTGCTAACTACGAATTTAATGACAATACCCAACAGGGCTCTGCTTCTATTGAGTTACTTAAAGGCGGTTTGCGCTCTATTTCCGGCGTAATTAAAAAAAATGGCGGCTCTTATAGTGTAAAAACTCCCGTAGGCTCTATTGGTATACGCGGAACGCATTTTGAAGTTCAACTGGTTAAAGGCGATGTATTTTTAGCGGTATGGGATGGCGCAATAGATTTAACGTTAGAAAATAATAACGTGGTTTCTTTGGGTGATAACGAAGCATTTTCGTTTGCACAAATTACAGCCACTGGTGAAGTCTTTAAAACAACACGTGCGGCACGTGTGTTTGATCAAAATATAGTAGCAATTGACTCTAAAGACGACAACGAAGAAGAAACTGAGCAAGCATCGGTAACTGAAGTTGAAGTAAATGCTTTTGAAGCAGATACAGGTGTTATGGATATATATTCTGAACAACAATTTCAAACTGTTAGCAGCGCATCTTTAGTCGATCAAATAGCTCAGCGCCAAGGTGTATTTAACTATGAAGTATCAAGCTTTAATGTAAATTCGAGTGTGGGTGCTGTTACTGACTTTGCTATGACTATGGCAGTTGATTTTGATAATGGCACCGTGCCTGATGGCGAAATTAGTTTTAATGACGCCGGTGGAAATTGGTATGCAGCTTACAGCGGCTTAATAAATTTAAGCGAACTTGAGCTGGCCGTTACATTTGCATCCCATGGTAACAATAAAGCCGAGGGCGATGTTGATGCAATATTTTTGAATGACTTAGACAATATTACTGGCAACTTTAATCTTAACGAAATAAATAATCCTGATGTAAATGCTAGCGGTTCTTTTAAATTAGAACCATAAACACATTGGATACAAAGCTTTTATTATGGAGTATTTAAAATGACAGCAAAAAATATATTTTTGCTTGGTTCTATGGTGTTTTTGTTAAGTGCCTGTGGAGGCTCAGAAGAAAGCCCCACTCAAGAGGCAATACAATCACCTACGGCTGAAGTAATACCGCCAACGGTGACTAGCTATATAAATTTGGCTGGTGTTATAGCGAGTAATCAAACCAAGAGTACAAAAGTTTTAGGTGCTGTCACTTCAAGTAGAGGAGTTGTTGGAGCAAGTTTAGCAAATACTCGCGCTAATATTGTTTTCTCACAAACAAACGACACCGTACAAGGTAATGTTTCTTTTTTACTTGAAGCTTCGGATACTGATGGCATTGCTGAAGTTAATTTAGTACTCCCTAGCGTTAATAAAAGCATATCACTTTGTTCTTCTGATTGTGGTGTTGGCTACGAAAAGTCAATTATAGGCCTCAGCCCTGCACTTTATGGCGTAATTCCTGGGGAAATACGTCTCGAAATATGGATAACTGACACTTTAAATAATCAAGTACTTGCTGATGCAATCACTTTTAACTGGCAACCATATCAAATTGAAGGTGTTACAGCACAACGAGACGAAGATAATATTAATCTTTCGTGGCAAGCTAACCCCGAACTTAATCGTTACAATGTTTATATTGCAACTCAAGCTGGAGTCACATCTACTAATATTAATGAATTAGAGAATGGGCAACAATTTTTAAGTATTCAAGATACTGCATTAAGCATTACCGAGTCACTTACAGATAAAAGTTACCAAGTACTTATTACCGGTGTTGATGGCAGTGGTGAAAGTGGTTTTGCTAATATAATAAACATAGCACCAGTGGGTGGAGAGCTTGCATTTGCACCAGAGGCAAATGTCGATCAGTTTCAGATAAATGAAGATCAAACTCTGCAAGGTAACGTGCTAACAAATGATACGAATCAATACAGTGGTGATTTACGTGTAAATGCAGATGCATTAATTCTACCGCAGCATGGCACTCTTAATATAAATGAAAATGGGGATTTTACTTATATCCCTATTGCAAACTTTAATGGTGAAGATGCATTTAGCTATCAAGTTGCTAACGAGCTAGGTATGACAGACACCGCAGTTGTAGAGATAACCATTTTAGCTATTAACGACGCTCCTATTGCGCTTGATAATACTTACAGCGTTACAAACAATGGAACCTTAGTTGTCCTATCGCCAGGCTTACTTATAAACGATAGCGATATAGACTTAGATGACTTAACTGTTGATACAACGCCGGTTAGCGAACCAACAAGAGGACAATTAACCCTTTTTGATAATGGTGGCTTTGAATACCAAGGCGAGCAAAATATGCAAGGCCAAGACAGCTTTCAATACAGAGTTGTTGATGCACAAGGTGCTCAGGCTATTGCAAATGTAACCATTGTAAGTTCAAACACTAACATAGCCCCTGTAACAAACAATGATAGCTATAGTTTAAGCGAAGATGAAACACTTGTGGTTACAGCAGCCAATGGTGTGCTTAGTAACGATACTGACCCAAATAATGACAGTTTTTCAGTTGATGAAACGTTTATGGTGGCACCAACACATGGCCAACTATTATTAGCAACTGATGGCAGCTTTAGTTATGTGCCGGATGCTAATTTTAATGGTGTTGATCAATTTCAATATCAAGCTATAGACTCATTAGGTGCAACCTCTACAGCCACCGTAACTTTAGTAATAAACAGCGAACCCGATAACCCTGTTGCACAAAATGATGCCTATCAATTTAACAAAAACAAACTATTTGAAGTAACAGTACAAAATGGCTTGTTAATTAACGACTTTAATATTGAGGCTGGCGATTTATCAGTTAATACCACGGCAATTAATGCAACTCAAAATGGCGAACTTACATTAAATGCTGATGGCTCGTTTACCTATCAGCCAGACTTAGGTTTTATTGGTGTAGATAGCTTTACCTATTCAATTTCAAATGAGCAAGGCTTAACTGCAACAGCTCAAGTAACCTTAAGTGAAAGCGGCGTTAATACTTTTCCAGAAGCCAATGACGATCAATATACGTTAGACGAAGACAGCTCTGCATCTTTATTAGATGTGCTAGCTAACGACACTGATGCAGATGGCGATACAATTACTATTTCTAATATAGAAAATACTGCTGGTGAAGCGACTATTGTCGCCGGAAAAATACAATTTACTCCACCAGCAAATTTTTCAGGTGAAATAGTACTAACTTACACCATTACTGATGGTTATAGCACTGGTAATGAAGGTATAAACGACAGAACAGCAAGTGTGACGATTACTGTTACACCCGTTAATGATGCCCCTAATGCAAATGCTGACTCAGCAACGATGAGCGAAGATGCTCCTGCTTTATTAGTTAACGTATTAGCTAACGACTCCGACATTGACGGCGATACTCTTACAATAACAGCTGCTACTGCAGATATAGGTTCTGCATCTGTTGTTGATAATAAAATCCAATACATGCCTGCTGCTAATACAAATGGAACAGCAATTATTAGCTACACAATAAGTGATGGGAACAGCGGTACTGCAACTACAAACTTAACAATTACTATACTACCAATAAATGATACTCCAATTGCAAACGCTGACTCAGCTATAATTGATGAAGATGCGGCACCAATACTAATAAACGTATTAGCAAATGACTCTGACGTGGATGGCGATAGCCTCACTATCAGCGCTGTCTCGGCAGATACTGGCTCGGTCTCAGTGGTTGGCAATCAAATTCAATATACACCGGCAGCCGACGACAACGGCTTAGCAACAGTTACTTATACTGTAAGCGATAGCAGCGGTGGTGCCAGTACAACAACGTTAACTATCACTATTACCCCCGTAAACGATGCTCCAATAGCAAACGCCGATTCGGCTACCATGGCTGAAGATGCAGCGCCGATACTAATAAACGTATTGGCAAATGACTCAGACGTGGATGCCGATAGCCTCACTATCAGTGCAGCCTCGGCAGATACTGGTTCGGTCTCAGTAGTTGGCAATCAAATTCAATATACACCGGCAGCCAATGTAAATGGACTCGCAACTGTTGTTTATACGGCAATTGATAGCAACGGTGGTGCCAGTACAGCAACACTATCTATTACTATTACTCCCGTAAACGATGAACCCATTGCAAATGCCGACACCGCGACTATGGATGAAGATGCTGCGCCGCTACTCATTGATGTGCTGATTAATGATACAGACGCTGATAGTGATAGCCTAAGCATAACAGCAGCGTCAGTCGATAGCGGTTCAGTATTCGTTGTCGATAACAAACTACAGTACACACCGGCTGTAAATACCAACGGTATTGTTGTTGTCAGTTATACTGTTGATGATGGGAATAACGCTACAGATACTGGTAGTTTGTCAATTACGATTGCTCCTATTAACGATGCTCCAGTTGCGTCAAACCAAGGTTTTAATATTAGCGAAAACGCAACCGATGGCGACACTATTGGGACTGTCAGTGCCTCAGACATTGAGAACCAAAATTTAAGTTACACCATACTCAGTGGTGCCCCCATATTCGAAATAAATAATGATTCTGGCTTATTAACTGTAAAAGGTGAAAGCCCGTTTGATTTTGAAACAACTCCTCAGTACATATTGAGCCTAGCTATTACTGATGATGGTACGCCTAACGAAACAACTCCTATTAATATAATAATTGATATCACTGATGATATGGAGCCCCTAGTTCCTGTTGAAGATGAAACATTTGGTCGCCCTATAACAGGTGAACTTGAGCTTTCTGGAGTTTTTTCAAGCGGTGAATTTAATGACAGTATTGAGCTAAATAATAACCTTTACTTTGTAGGTTTTAGTAATAACAGCGACAAAGATATTGTTATTGCATCGTATACAACGAGTGGTGTGATAAATACAGCATTTAATAGTGATGGCGTTAAAGTATTAGATTTAGAAAATGATGAACAAGCAACAGCTATCATCTCTGATGGTACAAGCCTCTTTGTTGCTTACACTAGTTTTGATGGCACAAATACCGAAGCATGTTTGTTGAAAATGAATACCGCTGGCGTATTAAGTAATAACTCTGGAGATAATAATTCAGGTATTCACTGTACCGCATTAGCAAGCACCCTCGTGATTAATGACCTTGAATTTAGCGACAATAAAATTCAGGCTGTTGGTAAGTCATTTAATGGTAACGACAGCGATAGCTTATGGATAAAATACGATATATCTACGCTCGCTTATGAAGCCGGAAGCCCTAAAATTGTCGATGTGAGCGGCGCTAGTAGAGATGACGAAGCGTTTGCTATTAAAAACTTTAATAGCTCTGATCTTATGGTTGTTGGCAGTGTCACAAGTGCAACTGGCGATAAAGACATACTTATACGTTATTTAATTTCTGATGGTGAAAACAATGGAAGTTTTAATGGTAGCGCAGCATTATCGCTCGACTTGTCCAAGAATAATAAAGATGACGAACTATTTGCAATTGGCGGCGCTAAAAACACCGACTTTACAGCTTTTGTAGGTGGTTACATAACTCGTAATAGTGGTGAAAAAGAAGCCGTGGTTTTGGCTATTGATAAAACGGGTACTCTTATAACGAGTTTTGGTGATGCAGGTACTGCTATTTACGATATTGATGGTAATGGCGGAAGTGGAAATGGTGGGGCGGATATAACCGGCATAAAATACGAACCTATAAAAAATGAAATTATTTTGTCAGGCACAACTGGGATTTCAGCTACTGAAAAGTTATTTTCTGCTCGAATTCTAACTGCTGATGGTTCACTTGATAGTGCTTATGGCACATCTGGAATTAATATTATTTCGGGTATTAATGGCAAACAATTTGCAAAAGCAGCAACTATAGATGCGAATGATACAGTATGGGTATCGGGTGTTATTGACGACTCAACCACTAAACCATTTGTTGCAGCAATTGACGAGCAAGCCACATTATTCAGTAACTTTGCAGACGTTGGTTATCTTGCTTTTGATACTATAAGCGCAGAATCTGACGATCAATCAATGCACGTTTTACAACTGAGCAATGGCCCTCATGCCGGTAAGTATATTCTTGCATCAACGGCTAAATCGAACTCAATTACTAAGTTAGTATTAACACGCTTTACGAGTACGGGTGCTATAGATACTAGCTTTAGCGAAAGTGGTCATAAAGAAATTGCCATAGATTTGAGCGTACCTAATATAGCGTTGGTTGAACACAATAGCGGCAGCTTATTAATTGCGGGATCTAAAAGCAAAACTGACGGTGAAGAGGGCTTTATAGCTAAAGTTGATCAAAATGGTGATTTAGATACCTCATTCGCCAGTGATGGTATTTACTCTACTTCTATTTCAGGTGCTGAAAAGCTTAACTTAACTGATTTAGCACTACATGATGGCAACGTTGTAGCAGTTGGCTCTGTAGTTATAGCCGATACTCCTAGTTCGTTTATCATGATGCTAGATTCTGACGGTACACTTGACGATGACTTTGGTAGCAATGGAAAAATTATAGGAACACCTTTTGAATATTATGAAAGTGTTTTTATCAGTGATAATAGTATTTTTATTGGTGGTAAATCTGTATCAGGTGCCAGTTCAGAATTAATAGCATTAAAGCTCGACTCTGACGGTGAGCAAACCTACAAATACATAGGTGAAACAACCATTGATTCCGAGAATAAAATGGTAAAAGTATTAGTCGACGAATCAAATAAATTATATTTAATTGCAAACGTTGTAGATACGCCTAATAAAGCTAGTATTACGCGATTACTCGCATCTGGAGTAATTGATGACAGCTACCCTTTAGACCAATATACATTAGCTTCAACGGGGGATACCGAAGTAAAAAGTGCCGTTTTTGATAGCAACAACAATATTGTTTTAGTTGGTATGGGCAATAATAAAGGCATGTTAGCGCGCATTTTAACTGACGGTACTTTAGATAATACGTTTGGAGCCAGTGGTGCCGGATTTTATGAAGCGAGCCAATGTGTCAGTACGCATGTGTTTACTTCAATCATTCTGCAAAATGATACCCAAGTTGTTGTAAGTACCACCTGTAATGACACTAACTCTAACAATGTTAGTATTTCTAAATTCAATTTTGAAGCAGATGGAGCTTAGCCTTAAATTATGAAAGTTGAATTTTTTGGTGTTAGAGGCTCGATGCCTTCAGCTGGAAGTAATACACACATTTTTGGGGGAAATACCTCATGTGTGTACATTGAACAAAACAACGGTAAAGATCTTATTTTAGACTCTGGTACCGGTATTGTAGAACTCGGTACACGTTTACTAGAAACACAAAGTCCTATCAATATTTTGCTAACGCACAATCATTGGGATCATATTCAAGGGTTTCCTTTTTTTAAACCTATCTACCAGCCCAACCGCAATATAACCATTGTAGCTGGCAACGTTGATGATAAAAAAAGCCAAGATGCCATATTAAAGCAAATGAGTGGTTCGTACTTTCCTGTGTGTTATCAGAATTTACCTGCCAATATTACGCTTAATACTGATTTATCGTCTCAAAAGCAATTTACACTTAACGGTTTTTTGGTTTCGACTGCTCCACTGAATCACCCTGGTGGCGGTACTGCTTATTGCATTAAAGCAGATGAAAAAAAGATAGCTTACGTTACCGACAATGAGCTAAACCCACCAGACAAGCTAAACACAAGTATTTGCGAATGGAGTAATTTTATTGAAGGCGCTGATTTACTAATTCACGATGCTCAATTTATAGATGCAGACTTGCCTCTTAAGCATGGTTGGGGTCATAGCACCATAGATCAGGTTGCTGAGCTTGCTATAAAAGCGAGTATTAAAAATGTGATTATTATTAGCCACGATCCATCAAGAACCGATGAACAGTTGTTGGCTATAGAAAAATATTTACACACGCAGTACGCTCAACAGGTAAAAATAGAATGCGGCCGAGAAGGACGAGTTTTTGATTTTTAGTCTATCAAGGAGCGTTACTCATTAGCTTCTTAAAACCCATTACCTCAAAGCACTTTCTTATTGGCGCTGTTATTACGTTAATAATTGCATCAATAGAGTTATTTTCAACTGGGTCGCTTGCAAAGTTAGTTAACCGTGTAGAAGGTATAATATACGACTCTCGATTATTACTGACGCTTTCAGAGACGCCTAGGCGCATAGATGAAACCGTTGTAATAATTGATATCGATGAAAAGAGCATGCAAGAACAAGGACGCTTTCCTTGGAGTCGCTCAAAATTAGCAGACCTTGTTACAAAGCTTAGTGATGCAGGTGTTATTGTTATTGCATTCGATATATTTTTTTCTGAACAGGAAGAAAACCCTGTTACAAAAATTATGTCTGAAATTCCTGATTTATCAAAAAAGTACACCATCCCCTTTGCTGAAATTACTAAACAAGTCGATGCAGACACAAAACTAGCAAGCGCATTATCTAAAAATGATACTGTTCTTGGTTTTTTACTAATTGATGAACAACTGACTAATCAAAACTTGCCAGCTAAAAACAGTGTTGTATGGGCAAGCGAAGAGCACACTAATTCACAAATAAACCAGTTTCCTGGTGCTATTGTAAATATTCCACAGTTACAAAATGCTGCAACGGGCACCGGCTTTATTAATGCACATATTGACGAAGATGGCTTTATACGTAAAGCAGCTCTTATAAATCGAGTTGGCGATAAGCTTTATCCTTCTTTAGCACTTGAAGTTGCTCGACTTTATACCCTTGCTGAAAACATAGAAACCCGTTCCAATAGGTTAGATGGTATAACCTTATTCGAAGGTATAAAGTTTCAAGATAAGTGGATTCAAACTGATGAGTATGGGCAAATATTAATTCCTTACAAAGGGCGTGCGCATAGCTTCCCCTATTATTCGGCTACCGATATTTTGACCAAAAAAATTGGTTTAGATGAATTAGAAGGCACAGTAGCCTTTATTGGTACTTCCGCCGTAGGGCTTGCTGATTTAAGATCAACACCTGTTGGTTTGCAATACCCGGGTGTGGAGGTTCATGCCAATATATTTGAAGGGTTAATGCACCCAGAGCTACTGCCATCTAAACCTAATTGGTCACAGGGAGCAAGCTTACTCATCATTGCATTGACGGGTTGCGTACTGTCGTTTTTTAGCCACGCTAAGAGCGCACGTTTTATTATTGTTTTGTCTCTTACAGTCACAAGTGTCGTTATATTTTTAAACGTTTATTTATGGTCAGTACAAAAAATTAGTTTACCTTTATTAATGCCTCTTTTACTTATCATTATATTAGCCGGTTATTACATCATTGTAGGCTCTATCGCTGAAATGAAACACAGCCGAAAAATAAAATCTATGTTTGACCAATATGTTCCTCCTGAGCGAATAAACCAAATGATACTTCAAGGTAAAAGTTTATCTCAAAAAAGTGAGCGAAAAAATATGACGGTGTTGTTTGCCGACATTCGTAGTTTCACTTCACTATCAGAAAGTATGTCGCCTCATCAGTTAAGTGAATATTTAAACGAATATCTTACAGCTATTACCAAAATCATATTTGATCATCACGGAACTATTGATAAGTACGTAGGCGATATGGTGATGGCATTTTGGAATGCCCCACTGAAAGATGAAAACCACGCTCGCCATGGTGTTGAAGCCGCAATGTCTATGATCAACGGGTTAACGAAAATAAATCAGTTATTTGCAGAAAACAACCAGCCTGCAATAAAAATAGGTATCGGTTTAAGTACTGGCGACATGAATGTAGGTGATATGGGTTCGGTTTATCGTAAAGCCTATACAGTTCTTGGTGATACTGTTAATTTAGGTGCTAGAGTAGAAAGCTTGACCAAATTTTATGGCGTAGCTATTCTTGTTACAGAAGAGACGATGAAAAAATGCCCTCATATTTCATTTCGTTTAATAGATAAAGTGCAAGTTGTTGGTAAAACAGCCGCTGTACAGTTGTTTGAACCTATAAACTTTACAGATAAGCTCGATGAAGAGCAGTTAAATGAAGTTAAAAAGTCGCAGCAGGCCATGACGCTTTTTTATAATAAAAACTGGCCACAAGCACTTAGCTTATTTAAAGAACTACGCAGTACAACCGTATTTAGCCCCAACATTTATGCCATTTTTATTGAACGTATTAAGGGCACTGATTTGCAAACACTAGCTAAGGATTGGAATGGTGCCTTCAAACATACTCAAAAGTAGTAAACATATGCGACAGCACATTAAAGACAAAACAAATCTTCAGCACTTTATCGATATTAGCATTAGACTAACAACCGAAAAAAACTCGTCTAAGTTACTTGATGAAATACTGCAAGTTGTAATGTCGATAGCACATTCTGATGCTGGCAGCATTTACTCTATTACCCCAAACAAACAACTCAAGTTTGAAACGGTAATAAACAAGTCATTAAATCTTTATTTAGGTGGCACGTTAGGTGGTCCTGTTGATTTTCCTAATATAGATCTTTTTATTGATGGCAAACCAAATGACACTGCTATTGTTGCGCATTCTGTTAATACAGGGGAAGTGATTAACATTCCTGACGTGTATGATGCCTTGCCTTTTGATATGAGCGCTGCACGCAAAATGGATGCACGCACGGGTTATCGTTCTGAGTCCATGCTAACAATTCCTTTAAAAGATCATGGAGATGACATTATTGGCGTAATCCAGCTTATAAATGTAAAAGATGCGCAAAATAAAAACATTCCTTTTAGTGAAGAGCTCGTCACTCTAATTCGATCTTTTGCCTCTTTAGGCGCTATTTCGCTAACTAACTCAACACTAATTAAGGGAATGGAAGATCTCTTTTCGACCTTTGCTGAAACAATTGCGATGGCAATAGATGAAAAGTCTCCTCATACCGGTGGCCATTGTAAACGAGTGCCAGCACTCACGTTAATGCTAGCTGATGCCGTTAATGATATAAATAAAGGTCCTTTGGCTTCATTTTCGATGACTGAAGCTGACCGACATGAGCTTGATATAGCTGGCTGGTTACATGACTGTGGGAAAATAGCGACCCCAGATCACATCATGGAAAAGTCGACAAAACTAGAAACTATTTTTGATCGAATAAAATATGTAGATGCTAAATTTGAAATAATTAGCCGAGATTTAAAAATAGCGTATCAGCAAAAGATCATCTGTTCGATGAAGCTGCAAAAACCTATCGAAGTTCAACAATTTGAACGCCTACTTGATACCGAGCTTAAACAGTTGGCATTAGACCGTGCATTATTACAGCGTGTGAATGTAGGGGGCGAGTTTTTAGGTGATGCAGAACTTGAGCACATTGAACGCATTGCAAACAAATACCAACTCGTTATTAATGATATTAATACACCATTGCTCTCAGCTGATGAAGTTGAAAACTTAACAATACGAAGAGGCACGCTAACCGAAGCCGAACGTGAAGTAATGAAGCGTCATATGGATGTAACTAAAAATATTTTAGATGCCCTGCCGTTTCCTAAACACTTAAGCAATGTTACTGAATATGCTTTAGGTCATCATGAAAAACTTGATGGTACTGGTTACCCTAGAGGTTTAACCAAAGAGCAAATGTCGGTGCCTGCAAGGTTAATGGCTATTACGGATATTTTTGAAGCGCTATCTGCAGTAGA
This sequence comes from Pseudoalteromonas sp. SG45-3, assembly GCF_014164075.1. Classification (NCBI taxonomy): domain Bacteria; kingdom Pseudomonadati; phylum Pseudomonadota; class Gammaproteobacteria; order Alteromonadales; family Pseudoalteromonadaceae; genus Pseudoalteromonas; species Pseudoalteromonas sp. SG45-3. The sequence continues at coordinate 50,239 of NZ_JACJEN010000007.1, forward strand.
CAGACCCTACAAAAAAGCAAAACCGGTCAGTGAGTGTTTATTTATTTTAGGGTCAATGGTTGCTAAAAACCATCTTGATGGTGATATTTTTGCTATTTTTATTGAGTCAGAGGTTTATAAAAATTATATCAACGAGTATGCAGATCCAGAGCAGTTAGATGAGATAGATTTTGATAATTTACCCGGTTACACACCTATAAGTTAGCACCTATAAGCCATGCCTTTATTCAAAATGCGCTTATTACAGTCTATAACTATTCAAACAAAAAAATGCCACCATACGGTGGCATTTACACACGGGGTTATTTCTACTTATAGAAATCCTTTTACTTTTTATTTGTTTTTTTATGTTGTTTTATTAACAAAAAATATGGCTCCAAAGGTAGCATTTAGTGCTCTGTGTAGCAACAGTAAAAGATAAAGTTCATATATCTGCCATATTAACGTCATAAAAAAGCGCGAAGTAAATTCGCGCTCATAAACTTAACGGGCGTTATATTTTAATACACACGTACTTTTCTTCTAAGTACTCATCAAGCCCTTGATGACCGCCTTCTCGGCCTAAACCAGATTGCTTAACACCACCAAATGGCGCTACTGGGTTTGATATAACACCTTCATTAACGCCGACCATACCAAATTCAAGCCCTTCACTAACTCGGTAAATTTGCTTAATATTTTGGCTGTAAAAATAGGCTGCTAGACCAAATGGTACATCGTTAGCAAGTGCAAGCACTTCACTTTCTTCATCAAAAGGAATAACCGTTAATACCGGACCAAATACCTCTTCGTGATAAATATCCATTTCTGTGGTGACATTGTTTACTATTAATGGATTTTGAAAGCTGCCACCTAAGTCACTATTATCGCCAATCAGCGTCGCGCCTTTATCGAGTGCGTCTTGTACTAACTGCTGTACTTTCTCTTTGGCTTTAGGGTAAATAAGCGGACCAATATCAACCCCGTCTTCAAAACCATTTGCCACTTTTAACGCTGCAACCTTAGGCGTGATTTTTGACAGTACTTTGTCGAGAATATTACGTTGTATAAAAATACGGTTTGCAGCAACACATGCCTGCCCACTATTTCTAAATTTAGCCGCCATTAGCCCTTCAATAGCTTCATCTAAGTCGGCATTATCAAAAATAATAAAAGGCGCATTACCGCCAAGCTCCATCGAGGTGCGTTTAATTGTGTCTGCACATTGCGATAGCAACTGCTTACCAACACCGGTAGAACCGGTAAATGTAAACTTACGCACGACTTCTGAGTCAGTCAGCATTTTACCTACTGTTTTGGCATCTCGAGAAACCAGTACATTAAATGCACCTTTAACAAAACCAGCTTGATCGGCTAGATGAGCAAGCGCAATAGCACAAAGTGGCGTGTGTTCAGAAGGTTTAAGTATAAAGCTGCAGCCCGCAGCGTAAGCTGGCGCTACTTTACGAGTAACCATAGCAATAGGAAAGTTCCACGGCGTTATACCAGCTACAACACCGACAGGCTGCTTAAAGCTAGTTAAACGATGCGAGTCATCTGTTGGCGGAATTACATCTCCGTAACTACGTTTGGCTTCTTCTGCAAACCATTTGATAAAACCTGCACCGTAATCAATCTCACCAAGAGATTCTTTGAGTGGCTTGCCTTGCTCTTTGGTCATTAGCTCTGCAAGTGTTTGCTTGTGTTTTATTACTAGCTCATACCAGCGCATCAAGGTTTCGCTTCGCTCAGTGGCATTCGTCGTTTTTAACTTAACAAAAGCCCCTTGAGCTGCGGTTATTGCGCTATTTACACCCTGCTCGTCAATATCGCTTACTTCAACAATACTTTTTTCGGTAGCGGGATCGTTAACGCTAAAGCGCGTATCAGTTTTATAAAATTCGCCGTTAATAAATGAGTCAGAAAAAATAAGATTACTCAAAATAAACCTCCAAAATTACGTTTTAAGGTGTTAGCTTTTAATGCGTAGCATAGAGCCAAGGCTAACATTTTAGGATCTTTGCTCACGTGAGAAGCGCAGCTTCTATATTTATAACCTAGAGTTAAAACACATAACGCCAGCAAGCTTTGCGTCTACAAAATAACATACGAGCTTTGCTTGTCACGCCTACAATTCACAAACAAAAAAGCCGCTGTATCAAACAGCGGCTTTTAATATATACATCGTTAAAAACTAGTGCTCTTCATTAACGATATTGAGATTGTACTTAGGTATTTCAACCACTAGGTCTTCATCTCTTATAATTGCTTGGCAACCAAGGCGTGACTCAGGCTCTAAGCCCCATGCTTTATCTAGCATGTCGTCTTCTAGCTCATCACTTTCTTCAAGTGAGTCAAATCCTTCACGAATCACTAAGTGACACGTAGTACATGCACAAGACTTTTCACAAGCATGCGCAATGCTAATACCATTTTTAAGCGCAGCGTCGAGTACCGTTTGACCTGTAGGAGCTTCAATTGCAGCGCCGTCAGGACATAATTCAGGATGTGGAAGAAAAACAATTTGTGGCATTCTAATCTCTCTTAAATGTTGTCTACTGACTGCCCTGTAAGGGCCTTTTTAATTGATGCATCCATTCTACGCGATGCAAAGTCGCTACTCGCATTATCGACTTTTTCGATAGCTGCTTTAATTTCGCCAGGCTCTTGTGCATTTTCGCGCACTTTTACCAGTTCTGCAATTTCAGCGCGTAAGTTAGCTAGTTGCATATCGTCAAGTAATGCACCATCGGCTTCAAGTGATGCGTTAAGCGCTTCTATAACACGCAACGCTTCTACTTGTTGCTCTTTAAGCATACGCGCTTGCATGTCGCCTTTAGCGTTGCTCATTGATTCTTTTAGCATGTTAGCTACTTGGTCATCAGATAAACCAAACGAAGGCTTAACTTGAATCTCAGCTTGTACACCTGTTGATTTTTCCATAGCTGAAACACTTAATAGGCCATCAGCATCAACTTTAAAGGTTACACGAATATGCGCAGCGCCTGCCGCCATTGGTGGAATACCTTTTAAGCTAAACTTAGCAAGCGATCGACAATCATCAACAAGCTCACGCTCACCTTGCAGCACATGTAATGACATGGCTGTTTGACCGTCTTTAAACGTTGTAAATTCTTGTGCGCGTGCTACCGGAATCGTTGTATTACGCGGAATGATTTTTTCAACCAAACCACCCATCGTTTCAAGGCCTAGCGATAACGGTAATACATCAAGCAATAACATGTCAGAATCGGGCTTATTGCCAATTAACACGTCGGCTTGAAGCGCGGCACCTAAGGCTACAACACGATCAGGATCGATTGAAGTTAGCGGCTCTTTATCAAAAAAGCTTTGTACTTGGCTACGTACCAATGGCATACGGGTTGAACCGCCTACCATAATAACTTGCAGCACTTCTTCATTTTCAATGCCAGCATCTTTTACAGCACGACGACACGAGCGCAGCGTTTTTTTAATTAGTGGCATAGCCATTTCATCAAACGTTTCGCGCGTTACTTCAACGGTGTATTTTTGATCGTCAAACTCAAGGCCCACGTTTACTTTAGCGTATTGGCTTAATGCTTCTTTACACGCTTTTGCTTTATTGATAAATAAACGTAAAACTGAAGGTGATAATGCTGACACACCTGTTTGCTGCTTAAAGTAATCAACAAGGAGCGAATCAAAGTCATCGCCGCCGAGGCTAGAGTCGCCACCGGTTGCCATTACTTCAAACACACCTTGGTGTAATCTAAGTACTGATATATCGAACGTACCACCGCCTAAATCATAAACAGCAATAATACCTTCTTGGCCAGAGTCTAAACCATAAGCGACTGCTGCTGCTGTTGGTTCATTTAATAAACGTAGTACGTTAATACCAGCAAGCTCTGCGGCATCTTTAGTACTTTGGCGCTGTGCGTCATCAAAGTACGCTGGTACTGTGATTACAGCCCCTAAAATTTCTTGGTTGCCAAAACTTTGCTCAGCTCGTGCTTTTAATGCAGCTAAAATATGGCTTGATGCTTTAATTGGACTAATTTTACCTGCCGCAGTTTCTATTGCTAGCGCACCATTGTGCTCACAAAATTCATACGGTAGTTGCCCATAACTTTGCTCTATTTCAGCCTGAGTTTTACCTAAAAAACGCTTAACCGAAATAAGTGTGTTAGCAGGGTCTTGCGTTGCTGCTTGTGCAGCTTCTGCGCCAACAGTAATACCGCCTGCTTGATAACGAACAACCGACGGTAACATAGCCGCGCCAAGATCATCAGTTAACGTGCGGGCTTCGCCGCTTTGCACTGTTGCAACTAATGAATTAGTTGTACCAAGGTCAATACCAATTGCTAGTTTATGTTCGTGTGGTGCCGCGCTTTGCCCCGGCTCAGCAATTTGCAATAATGCCATAATGCTCTTTAAACTCGTGTTGCTCGCTTTGCAGCAAGTAATTAATCGTCAAATAAACTGTCTTCGATACGCTCTAGTTCTTCACGTAACTTATAAACAAACTTCAGTTTACGAATATTATCTGCGGCAAGTTGATATTGCTGCTCATCGTTACTTGCTAATTGCTCAGCAAGTTGTGCACTGTATTGCGCGTTTAATTGCTTAATTTGTTTTTCAAAATTTGCAATGGCGGTATCAGGATCGCTAGCTGATGTTAGCTCTTCAAGTTCTTCGCGAAGTTCCATTTGCTGCATTAAAAACATTGGATCTTGCAAGGTTTGCTGCTCTGCACGAATATCAACGCCTAGCTCGCTCAACATATATTCGGCACGTTTTACTGGGTGCTTTAACGTTTGTAGCGCATCGTTAATTTCGGCAGTGCTTTGCACAGCCATTAACTTATCGCGGCTGCTCGCATTCGCGTGGCGATCGGGATGTACAGTACGCTGTAATTCCAAGTAGTGCTTGTTAACCGTTGCTAAATCAATATTGTAATCAACGGGGACTGCAAATAATTCAAAGTAACGCATAACTTCAACCAATAATATTCAGAAATAACAAAGCCCTACATTAACTGGCAGGGCTTATTTATACTACAAAGATATTTAAAGCTTAAACGGTAAAGCTTTCGCCACAACCACACTCATCTGCTTGATTCGGGTTATTAAATTTAAACCCTTCATTTAAGCCTTCTTTAGTGTAGTCGAGCTCTGTGCCGTCAATGTAAACTAAGCTTTTAGCGTCAACAATTAATGTAACACCTTTAGCCGCAAAAGTTTCATCGTCTTCGTTTAAATCGTCAACAAACTCAAGTACATAAGCAAGACCTGAACAGCCCGTCGTTTTAATGCCAACGCGCAGGCCTAAACCTTTACCGCGGTTTGCTAAAAATGATTGTACGCGGTTTGCTGCCGCATCTGTCAATGTCACTGCCATGAGTTTCTCTTCTTACTTCGCTTGTTTGCTTTTGTAGTCTGCAATTGCTGCTTGAATTGCGTCTTCGGCTAAAATTGAACAGTGAATTTTCACTGGTGGCAACTCAAGCTCTGCACTGATATCAGTGTTTTTAATTGTCGCTGCTTCGTCTAGCGTTTTGCCTTTAACCCACTCTGTTACAAGTGAAGATGAAGCAATTGCGCTACCACAACCGTAGGTTTTGAATTTTGCATCTTCAATAACGCCAGTGGCAGATACTTTAATTTGCAGTTTCATTACGTCACCACATGCTGGTGCGCCTACCATACCCGTTGCCACTGACGGATCGTTCTTATCTAGAGTACCTACGTTACGTGGGTTTTCTACGTGGTCGATTACTTTATCACTATAAGCCATTATTCTATCCTCATTACCTGCTAGGGTATGTGCTCACACTATTAGTGGTGAGCCCATTCAACTGAATCTAAATCAATACCTTCTTGATGCATCTCCCAAAGTGGAGACATCTCACGTAGGCGACCGATAGAGTTTTTCATTAATTCGACGGTGTAATCAATCTCTTCTTCGGTAGTAAAGCGACCAATACTAAAACGAATTGAGCTATGTGCTAATTCGTCGTTACGGCCAAGTGCACGTAATACATAAGAAGGCTCTAAGCTTGCAGATGTACAGGCTGAACCTGACGATACTGCAATGTCTTTTACTGCCATAAGTAACGACTCACCTTCAACAAAGTTAAAGCTGATGTTTACAATACCCGGTACTGATTGGTCTTGTGTGCCGTTAAAGTATACTTCGTCCATATCAGCCATAATGCCGTCGATTAAACGATTACGTAAGGCGCTGATGTGTGCGTGATCTTTTTCGAAATCTTGCTTAGCAATTTTAAACGCAGTACCCATACCCACTAATTGGTGAGTTGCTAGTGTACCAGAGCGCATACCGCGTTCATGTCCGCCACCGTGCATTTGCGCTTCGAGGCGAGCACGTGGTTTACGACGAACGTAAAGTGCACCAATACCTTTAGGGCCATACACTTTATGTGCAGAGAACGACATAAAATCAACTTTAAGCTGTTGCACGTCGATTAATACTTTGCCCGCGCTTTGCGCTGCATCTACGTGGAACATAATTTTACGTTCGCGACACATTTCGCCAATAGTCGCGATATCTTGAATCACACCTAGCTCGTTATTAACGTGCATGATGCTTACAAGTACTGTGTCGTCACGCATTGTGTCGGCAAGTTTTTGTAAATCAAGTAGGCCGTTTTCTTCAACGTCCATGTAAGTTACTTCAAAACCTTGGCGCTCAAGCTCACGACATGTGTCGATTACAGCTTTATGCTCAGTTTTAGCGGTAATAACGTGCTTACCTTTTTTCTTGTAAAACTGTGCTGCACCTTTAATAGCAAGGTTATTTGATTCTGTTGCACCCGATGTGAAAACAATTTCACGTGGGTCTGCATTAATTAAATCAGCAATATCTGTACGCGCTTGGTCAACAGCTTCTTCTGCTTGCCAACCAAAACGGTGTGAGCGTGACGCAGGATTACCAAACTTACCGTCCATTGTCAGGCACTGCATCATTTCTTTAGCAACACGTTCATCAACAGGCGTGGTCGCTGCGTAATCTAAATAAATCGGTAACTTCATTTCTCTCTCCGCTGCAGGTCAACCTTAAAGTTGACAGCTTACTTGAATGTTTTCCAACTGCTTAATTGCATTATTGATACTGTTATCTTGGCGCGATGCTATTTCTTTCACATCTGATTTTTCCACCAATTCAGCAAGGGTAATATTATTCAAAAATTCTTCTATGCGTGCGCTTAAGTCTGACCACAAATTATGTGTTAAGCAACGCATACCACTCTGACAGCCGGTATCGGCACCTTGGCAACGTGTTGCATCGACCGATTCGTCTACGGCGCTAATAATATCGCCAACAGAGATAACGCTCGCTTCACGCCCTAGTAAATAACCACCACCAGGTCCACGAACAGAACTTACTAGGCCATTTTTACGTAAACGAGCAAATAATTGTTCAAGGTAAGACAAAGAAATTTCTTGTCTTTGTGAAATATCAGCAAGGGCTACAGGACCTACACCTGTGTGTAGTGCAACATCCAGCATAGCTGTAACGGCATATCTGCCTTTTGATGTTAACTTCATAACGCCCCCTGCACAAAAGAGTGCAAATTTTAATTACCAGAGTAAATTAGTCAAGTATTATCACTTGATAAAAATTTGATTTATAAACTCTTACTTTTTAAATTGTAGAGTTAACAAACTTTCAATACTTGACCTCTTTGGTCAAGTATTACAGCCATTGTAATTACCTGAGTATTTTAGTCAAGTATTAGCTAGTTATTTACCCATTGGTTTTTATAACTAATAGCTATACCTAAGTTACTTAGGGATAGACTTATTAATTGAAGTGAGAATACCGCGTAAAATATTCATTTCGGCATCTTCAGGGTGAGCTCGGTTAAATAAACGACGTAATTTAGTCATAACTAACCCAGGGTGCTGTTTGATAATAAAACCGGTTTTGAAAAGCGTCTCTTCAAGGTGCTCATAAAACAGTTCTGTTTGTTTTGAGCTTGGGTAAACTGCATCGTCTTCTTCAACCTTTTTAGGTTGTTGATTTAAAAACGCCATACGTGTTTCGTAACTAAGTGTTTGTACGGCCATAGCTAAATTAAGCGAGCTGTACTCTGGATTAGCAGGAATACATACGTGGTAATTACAAAGCTGTAATTCTTCATTAGTTAAGCCGCTGTTTTCACGACCAAATACTAGCGCTACAGGACCATTTACAGCTTCAGCAACGAGTTTTTCACCACATTCACGTGGTTCAACCATTGGCCACGAAAGCGTACGAGAACGCGCACTTGTTCCAATTGTTAATGTACAGTCAGCGATAGCTTCTTCAACAGTACCTACAATAACTGCATTGCCTAAAACATCAGTTGCGCCTGCAGCTAAAGCACTTGCTTGGCTGTCTATTTCACAAGCAGGATCAACTAAATAAAGCTTTGATAAACCCATGGTTTTCATGGCGCGAGCCGCCGAACCAATATTGCCCGAATGTGACGTGTTAACTAAAACAATGCGAATATCATCTAAGATCATTACTGTGCTACTTTGCTATGCCAAAAAATTGCGCAAATTCTAACATGAAAATGTAATAAGATCCTAGATTCAAAAGGCTAGATCCTAAGATCCAAGCCAATATAACGATTCTTACATGGGTAAATTCTAGGGATATACCACCAATTTGTTTTGATGTTTAAACCATTGCCGCCTTTACATAAACATCAAAACGGTTCTTTTTGGTTTTGATCTGCATACTTGGGGTTTTTTCGTTTAAGAATGGCGCGTAATCGGGGCGTTTTACAACGACACGCTTACTGGCAAGTGGATAGGCAAAATCAAGTAGGTCGTCTGCGTCGTTGTCTGCACCAACTAGCTCTTGAAATACGCGCATTTCTTTTTTAACTAATGCTGATTTTTCGCGATGCGGAAACATGGGATCTAAATAAACAACATCGGGCATGCTTTCACATTGCGATAGTAGGGTATGGCTTGAGCCAAATATTAGGCTCATGTTTTCTTTCATCCACAAACCAATTTCAATATCGCTATAGGCTCGCTTTAACCCATCGTATAAAAGGGCTGCAACAACCGGATGACGTTCATGTAATATGACTTTGCACCCTAGCGAGGCAAGTACAAAGCCGTCTCGCCCAAGGCCTGCGGTAGCATCAAGTACAACAGGCGTTGCACCTTTATTTAAACCAACCGCTTTAGCAATAGCTTGCCCTTTACCACCGCCAAACTTGCGCCTATGGGCAGCAGCACCGGTTACAAAATCAACATTAATTGCACCTAGTTTAGGCTCGTCGGTTTTAAATAGGCTTAACCCTTTATCATCGTAATGTAAGCTAAAGCCACTGCAATTTTGCGCCCATTGGGCTAAACCAAAGCGTGTTTCTAATTCATTTAAATAAGGACGTAACTCTTTAAAAGCACACTGAATAACCACAATAAACTCCGACGATAAAATACGCCTGTAGTATATCAACCGCTTTACTTTAAAGCACTAAAATAGCTCTATATCACTATGATGATTAGTATTAACCTTTACTGCTTCCGCTTTAGTACGTAAATTAGATATAAGTTCATTGCGGCTTTCGACAACTTGTTTAAGCTGATATTTGATAAAGGCTAAATCGCTATTAGCCGATACAAATAACTGCATTGTTTGATCTAATTGAGATATATATAAAGTGAGATCGGCAGGATTTGCTTGTGTTTGTTGTAGCTTAATGGCGCAGTCAAGCTCATGTAGCTGCTCTATAAACACTTTAGTACTTTTGTTTTGCTCTATATTTTGTGTAGTTAACTGCTTAACAATATCTTGAAGGGCTGTACTTATTTGAGCTGCCTGCTCATAACTGCTTTCACTTCTTTCCATGGTAATAACCTTCTCGTTAGTTACTTCTAATATATGCGGGAACAGATCTTTATAGCGCCCGTACAAAGCATCGTTATCAACTGGCATATTTTTTATTAAAAGGGATACTTTGGGGTAATTAATTATAGTACTACTACCAATATCAACAAATCGTTGAGCTTGTCTGTGTTGCTCCAACAGCTCTTGCTCTAACGGGCAAACACCGCTTTGCTGGCTATAAAAAACACCTGTTCCTTGATACCAAAACACAACCACAACATCTAAATTTAAAGGAGCAAAAAAAGCAAAAAAGTGTTCACTCAACGATTGAAAGTTATTAGCGTGATAGCTTTGTCCAACGTAGCGCATTATACGGCCCATATCGCCCGACTCTGTCATCGCTATTTCCGCTGTTTTATTCGCTTTTGCTATATCCAGTTTTAGCTTTGCACATTGCTGTCGATATTCGTAAAGCACTTTTATACGCGCTATTAACTCTTCTGCGTTAAAGGGTTTAGTAATGTAATCAGATGCGCCAACACTATAACCTTTTACCCGATCGCTTAACTCTATTTTAGATGAGAGAAACATAACGGGAATATCTTGAGTGCTTTCACTTTGCTTTATCGTTTTACATACGTCATAGCCTGACATACCTGGCATTTCAATATCGAGTAAAATAATATCAGGGTTATATTTATTGGTTAGCCTTAATCCTTCATCGCCATCTTTTGCATGAATTATTTTACAAAACCCTGCTAAAGACTCTTCAATTATATGATGAACATATTTGTCGTCATCAATTGCTAATACCAACTTTGCCATGCCTTAATCCATTTTAATAGGTGTGCTAAAAGCATAGTACGACAGGATGAAATTACTAAAAATTATTAGATAATAATTTACAAATAATAAAAAAGCGCCATTTAGGCGCTTTATTTTGGTTTGTGCTAAATATTAGTTTTTAAGCTGCAATACCGCTGTGGCGTAGTAACGCGTCAACATTAGGCTCACGACCACGGAACTTTTTAAATAATTCCATTGGCTCTTCACTGCCGCCTTTTTCTAAAATATTTTGCATGAAGGCTTGACCGGTTTGCGGGTTAAAAATACCTTCTTCTTCAAATTTAGAATAAGCGTCAGCAGAGAGTACTTCAGCCCATTTATACGAGTAATAACCAGCGCTGTAACCGCCTGCAAAAATGTGGCTAAAGCCATGTTGAAAACGGTTAAACTCAGGAGGCTTAACGACCGAGGTACGGCTGCGTACGTCATCAAGTACTGCTTGAATTTGACACTCTTCACCTGCTTTATAATCATTATGGATTTTAAAGTCGAATAACGAGAACTCAATTTGACGTAGCATCTGCATGCCTGAGTTGTAGTTTTTAGCCGCTAGTAGCTTATCAAGTAGCTCTTTAGGTAACGCCTCACCCGTTTCATAATGACCTGAAATAAAGCTCAGTGCTTCTTCTTCATAACACCAGTTTTCTAAAAACTGACTAGGAAGCTCTACCGCATCCCACGCCACACCATTAATACCCGCAACAGGGGCAGCATCAACTTGTGTAAGCATGTGGTGAATACCATGACCAAACTCGTGGAATAAGGTTGTCACTTCGTCATGAGTAAACAATGCAGGTTTATCGCCAACCGCTTTATTAAAGTTACACACTAAATAAGCCACTGGAGTTTGTAGTTCGCCGTTAGCACGTACTTTACGACCCATACAGTCATCCATCCACGCCCCACCGCGTTTACGGTCGCGTGCATATAAATCGAGATAAAATCGTCCGCGTAGAGTATTGCTGCTATCTACAATTTCAAAAAAGCGTACATCTTTGTGGTAAGTATCAAAGTCAGTAACTTCTTTTACGCTAATACCAAATAAGCGGTTAACGGTTTCGAATAAGCCACTTAATACTTTATTTGCTGGGAAGTAAGGACGCAGTACTTCATCTGAAATTGCGTATTTTTCTTGCTTAAGTTTTTCGCTGTAGTAACCAAAATCCCATGCCTGTAATTCAGAAATACCATGTTTTTGCTCAGCATAGGCTTTTAACTCTGCCACTTCTTGTTCTGCTTGTGGTTTTGATTTAGCAGCAAGGTCTTCTAAAAACGAGAATACTTGCGCCGGTGTTTCGGCCATTTTAGTTGCCAGTGACTTTTCAGCGTAGCTGTTAAATCCTAGTAACTGTGCAAGTTCATGGCGAAGCGCAAGCTCCTCTCTCATAATATCTGAGTTATCAAACTCACCGGCATTAGGGCCTTGATCTGATGCGCGCGTTGAAAACGCAGTGTAAGTTTCTCTGCGAAGTTCGCGGTTATCTGCATAGGTCATAATTGGTAAATACGACGGGAAATCAAGGGTAAATACCCAACCGTCTAACTCTTTACTTTTTGCAGTATCAGCTGCAAGCGCTAAAGCAGATTCTGGCAAGCCAGCTAAGTCGCTTTCATCAGTAATATGTTTGTGCCAAGCAAGTGTGGCATCCATTACGTTGTTGCCAAATTTTGAGGCAAGTTCTGATAAACGCGCGCTAATTTCGCCGTAGCGTTTTTGCTGCTTTGGCGCTAATGCAATACCCGATAATTTAAAGTCACGAAGCGCATTAGTAATTGTTTTTTGCTGTGCTGTAGTCAGCGTTTTAAATTCGTCGCTGTTATAAAGCGTATTATGCGCGTTGTATAATCCTTGATGCTGACCTACAAATGTTGAATATTCAGATATTAACGGTAAGCACTGCTCGTAAGCTTCACGTAATTCGTCGTTATTCATTACTGAATTTAAATGCGATACAGGGGAGAACATGCGCGATAATTTATCGTCCGCTTCTTCAAGGGGTAATACTAAGTCATCCCACGTGTACGAGCCTTTCGCTAGCACGTCATCAATGGCTTTACGACAAAGCTCAATACCGTCTTTTAGTGCTGGTACTACGTACTCAGGCTTTATTTTTGAAAATGGTGGTAAGCCTTCAAGGCCAATTAGTGGGTTGCTCATAAATACTCTCTTTGCGTTAATGCATTACGTTTTAAATTGGGTCTAAAAGTAAAAAAACAACTCAGCCGCTTCTAAGTTGTTTAATTTTAATAGGGTTGCTCTAAAGCAAAACACAAATAACCCATTAATGAGTCGGCCACTTTATAACGTTCTAGTACCGTATCAACTAGGTTATTACTGCATATTTGCTTTTGAGTAAGTGGGCTAATGGCTATAAAGTCTTTTCGTTTGAGCTCATCTATTAAGGGATGATCTTTTTCAAAACCCCTTGGTGGGCGTTTTAGCGACTCTCCTGACATTTCAAATATAGATTTAAATTGCTCATCATAAATTGCTTTTTTATAGCTATTTGGGTTTTCATCTATGCAGGTTCTAATTGCATTAAGCGCCTTTGATTCTGGTCGCCAAATACCAGCACCTACAAAACATTCGTCATTTGCTAAGTGAAAATAAAAACCAGGGGCGTGTACGTCTTTTCCCATAAAATGGCGAAATTGAATCCCTACATTAATTTTATATGGGGTTTTATCTTTACTAAAACGCGCGTCTTTATGGATTCTCATTAAACTACCGCCGACTTTTTTATCTGATGCGACAAAATGGCTAGAAACCTCAGCAAGTGGTGCTTGCATTTGCCTAATGAAATCTAAAGCGGGCTCTCTTACGTATTCCTCATACTGTGATTTATGGTCGTTAAACCAGTCTCTATTATTGTTTTGATCAAGCTGAGCAAGAAATTCGAATGTTTTTTTACTAAACATAGGTCACCTAAACACTCTTTATTTTTAAAACTTAATGTTATGCTAATGCGCATAAAACTCAACGCCTAAGGACATAAAATGACACAACACTTTGATTATATTGCAATCGGTGGTGGCAGTGGTGGTATTGCCTCTGCAAATAGAGCGGCAATGCGTGGCGCTAAAGTAGCACTTATAGAAGCAAAACACATGGGCGGCACGTGTGTAAACGTGGGCTGTGTACCTAAAAAAGTAATGTGGCACGGTGCTCAGGTTGCTGAAGCAATTAATTTATATGCCCCAGATTACGGCTTTAATGTTGAAGTTAAAGGCTTTGATTGGAGCAAGTTAGTAGAAAGCCGTGAAGCCTACATAGGCCGAATTCATAAAGGTTACGACAGTGGTCTTGCTAGCAATGGCGTTACTGTAATTAAAGGTTTTGCTAAATTTGTAGATAATAAAACAGTTGAAGTAAACGGCGAGCACTACACAGCCGACCATATATTAATTGCAGTAGGCGGCCGCCCAAGCATTCCGCATATTGAAGGTGCTGAACACGGTATCGATTCAAATGGTTTTTTTGAGCTAAAAGAGCAACCTAAGCGCGTTGCAGTTATTGGCGCAGGCTACATAGCCGTCGAGCTTGCTGGTGTATTACATGGTTTAGGTACTGAAACACATTTATTTGTTCGTAAGCATTCTCCACTTCGTAACTTTGACCCATACATAGTTGAAACACTTGTTGATGTTATGGCTGCTGAAGGCCCTACTCTTCATACAGAATCTGTACCTCATAAATTAGTTAAAGAAGATGATGGCTCTGTAACGCTACATTTAGATAATGGCAAAACTCATAACGTTGACCAAGTAATTTGGGCCATTGGCCGCCAGCCAACAACAGATGCAATTAATGTAGCTGCTGCCGGCGTAGAAGTTAACAGCGATGGTTTTGTTAAAGTTGATGAGTTTCAAAATACCACAGCTAAAAACGTTTATGCTGTTGGTGATATTATCGAAAACGGTATTGAACTTACGCCTGTAGCAGTTAAAGCAGGGCGTACTTTATCAGAACGCTTATTTAATAAAGAACTACCTGATGATTTAAAAATGGATTACAGCCTAGTTCCTACTGTTGTATTTAGTCACCCACCAATTGGTACTATTGGCCTTACTGAACAAGAAGCTATTTCTCAGTATGGCGAAGAAAACGTTAAAATTTACCAATCTGGTTTTACAGCTATGTACACAGCGGTAACTAAACATCGCCAACCTTGTAAAATGAAGCTTGTATGTGCCGGCCCAGACGAAAAAGTAGTTGGCCTACATGGTATTGGTTTTGCGGTTGATGAAATGATTCAAGGTTTTGCAGTTGCCATGAAAATGGGCGCTACTAAAGCTGACTTTGATGCCGTTGTTGCGATTCACCCAACAGGTTCTGAAGAGTTTGTAACGATGCGCTAGACGCTAAACTCTAAGCGCTCAATTATAAAAAGCCCTTGTTAAGTAATTAGTAAGGGCTTTTTTAATGCTTGTTATATTTTGCACAACAAACCACTTAAAACGTCACATTAAAAACATCCATTCAACATTAAAAAAACATCTAAGCCATTATTTTAACAGAAAAAATTTTAGACCAATAAAAAGGTTAAAAGTTTAAATTTTGTTTTGGCTTTAAAGCATTTTAACGATTAGAATCCCGCGCATTTATAGTTTCTCTTGGTTATTTATGTTTTTACTGCGATCTTTTATTTATTTATTATGCCTAGCGGGTGTTGCTCATTTAATTCAACTTGAAGGGTTTGAATTAAAACAGGATGCACTTTACAGTGAAGAAACTCTTACCGAACATATGCAAGATATTTTAACTTTTTTAAGCTGTATTTTATTTTTTTACTCTTCGCGAATTAACTTTCAACTCAAAATACCGGCTGTATTACTAGCTGCGTTATCGGCAATGATGTTTGTGAGAGAGTTTGATACCTACCTCGACTTATACTTTTTTGATGGCGCTTGGCAAAGTATCGTCTATTCAATTTTAGCTGGCGTGTTTGTTTATTTAATAACAAACAGAGGAAGTATATTTAACGCTTTAAAAGCCTATAGCCTCACTCCTAGTTATGGAATTTGCTTATCAGGCATGGTTACTTTACTCGCATTTTCGCGAATGATGGGCAAAGGCGCATTTTGGCATTCAGTAATGGGTGATGACTATGTACGTGCGGTAAAAAACATTGTTGAAGAAGGTATAGAAACGCTTGGCTATACTTTGATTTTTATTTCAGCCATTGAGCTTGTAATCATATGCCGAAAAAGAATGGCTAAAAATCACAAGCATTGCACTGATCAAGTAACTCAATAACGTAGCTACATTTTTTATTGGTTACTTTTTTACACTAAATTTGCTAATTGGTTTAATAAATCAATATACTGAGCCTGTTTTTATCAACTCACGTTTAATTGGATACCATGACTAAAGATATATTGCTGCATCCGTTTCTTCTTTCAATTGTAATGATCACAATTGCATTTGTACTAAAAGTGCTTGTTGATAAGCTTGCTAAAAGTCGCGCAGAAAAAAAAGAAAAAGACATCCGTTACATCGCACACAATATTAAGCACTTTATTAATTTTGTAATGATGATATCGCTGCTATTTGTGTGGTCTACTGAAATTCAAAACTTTGCACTTTCTATTGCTGCTTTTGCCGTGGCGATTGTACTTGCAACGCGTGAGTTTATTCAGTGTGTAATAGGCTTTTTTTATCTCGTAACAACTCGCCCGTTTAGAGTGGGTGACTGGATACAAGTAGGTGATTACTTTGGTGAAGTAGCTGAAACGGATTGGATAAAAACAACCATGCATGAAATTGATATACATACTTATCAATTTTCTAGAAAAACCATATACATACCTAATAATAAGCTGATCACCAGCTCTATTAAAAACTTAAACTTTGTAAAACGCTTTGTTACACATCATTTTATTATTGTCCGAAGAGAGAGCTTTAACCCGTACCCTATTCACGACACACTCACTGAGCAAGCTAAACTGTACTGCGAAGAGTTTCAAGAAGTAGCAAGCCGTTATAATTCGATGATTGAGCGTAAACTTGATGCAAAAATATCTGGCCCAGAGCCGGTAATTCACTTTGGTACAACCGATTTAGGTGAATTTAAAGCAAGCTTTACCTTGTTTTGCCCGACAGAAAAAGCGCTTGAGATAGAGCACAAATTAACAGAGTGCTTTTTTGCGTTATGGTACAAAGAGGCTGAAAAAAATAAAGAAGGTGAAGGAGAGGCATAAACCTCGCCTACACAAAGTAAAAATACAAATCGTAGGTGCGAATTTATTTCGCGCTCTATTTCTAAGTCTGTATTTAAAAAGCGAGGTATAAAACCTCACCTACAATAAACATCAAGCATGTAGGTACGAATTCACTTCGCGCTTGAGTAATATTTAAGCTGTACCACCGACCGTTAACTGATCAATCTTAAGGCTTGGTTGGCCTACGCCTACCGGTACGCTTTGACCATCTTTACCACAAACACCAACACCTTTATCAAGTGCTAAGTCGTTACCAACCATAGATATTTGCTGCATTACTTCTGGTCCATTACCAATAAGCGTTGCGCCTTTAATTGGTTGGGTAATTTTACCATTTTCGATTAAATACGCTTCTGATGCACTAAATACAAACTTACCTGAGGTTATATCAACTTGTCCGCCGCCAAAGTTAGGCGCGAATACCCCTTTTTTAACTGAGCTGATAATATCGGCTTGGCTGTGCTCACCACCTAACATGTAGGTGTTAGTCATGCGAGGCATTGGTAAATGCGCATAAGACTCACGACGTGCGTTACCGGTAGGATTTACACCCATTAAACGCGCGTTTAGCTTATCTTGCATATAGCCTTTTAAAATACCGTTTTCGATAAGTACGTTGTAAGCGGCTGGTGTGCCTTCATCATCAACATTAAGTGACCCACGGCGATCGGCCATGGTGCCATCATCAACAACAGTACACAGCTCAGATGCTACTTTTTGGCCTACTTTACCACTAAACGCAGACGCGCCTTTGCGGTTAAAGTCGCCTTCAAGTCCATGCCCTACTGCTTCGTGTAAAAGCACGCCAGGCCAACCATTACCAAGTACAACTTCCATCGTGCCTGCAGGTGCATCAATAGCTTCAAGGTTTACTTTAGCTTGGCGTACAGCTTCTTCAGCAAATTCCATCCAACGTGGTTTACCATCAACAAGCTCTTTAAAGTAACCATAATCTAAACGTGCACCACCACCTGCGCCACCGCGTTCACGGCGACCATTTTTTTCAAGCAGTACTGAGCAGTTTAAGCGAATAAGCGGGCGAATATCGGTGGCAAACGTACCATCACTTGCTGCGATTAATACTTCTTCGTATACCGCTGACATTGAGCTAATTACTTGCTCTGCATCGGGTGCTAGTTCTCGAATGTAGTTTTCAAGTTCGCGTAATAAATTAACCTTGTCGGTATCGCTCATACTCGAAATTGGTTGATGCGGTGCAAACTGCTCTTTAGCTTTAACATCGCTAAATACTTTAATTGCTCTATCTTCGCCAGCATCGGCAATGCTACGCGCTGCTGTTGCCGCTTTATTTAGCGCTTCAAGGTTTATTGCATCAGAGTAAGAAAAACCTGTTTTTTCGCCGCTTACAGCACGTACACCAACACCACGTTCAACGTTATAAGAACCTTCTTTAACTAAGCCGTCTTCAAGCACCCATGATTCGTGGTGGCTTGATTGAAAATATAAATCGGCGTAATCCACTTTATGCTGATGTATGTAAGCGAGCGTTTTTTCGAGCTCTTCTCTATTTAGCTGGCTGTCTTGTAGTAAATGCTGTTCAACCGAATTCATAATAAATGCTCTCTAAATCGTTGATGAGACTGCACGGGCATATCTCGTCTAATTTTTTGTAACTGGTCTAAATCTGCGTTGCAGCTTATAAAACCGGTGCCTGTTGGCAATTCACTCAGGGTATTGCCCCAAGGCGAAATAATAATACTGTGGCCATATGTTTGTCGGCCATTTTCATGTGTACCGTACTGAGCAGCTGCAACTACATAACATTGTGTTTCTATTGCGCGAGCTGCTAATAGCGGTTGCCAATGCGCTTGCCCTGTAGGGACTGTAAATGCACTGGGTACTAAAATAATATCGGCGCCTTGGCGTACTAGTTCGTTAAATAAGCCACTAAAGCGCAGATCATAACATACTGTTAAGCCAATTTTACCAAAGGGAGAATCAACAACCACTACATCGCTTCCAGCTTGGGTAAAATCTGACTCTCGATAGCTACCTGTTTTATCATCAACGGTTACATCAAATAAATGTATTTTGTTATACGTTGCAATCAGCTCGCCTTGATTATTATATAAGTGCGATGCTGCGTAATACTTATGTTCGTTAAATGGCTCAGGCATTGTGCCTGCATTTAACCAAATATTATGGTGTTGGCACAATTCACTAAGTTGTAATTTGTATTGCTCAACTTGCTTAGCAACACGTAACGTATCGTTACCAGTTTTACTAAACACTAAAAAAGCCTCAGGCAAGCAAACAAGTAATGGCCTTGTTGCTGGCAGAGTTTTAAGTGCGCGCTTTAAGCTTATTATGTTCTCATCAGGGCTTAGCCCTGAACACATTTGTAGGGCAACTATTGCGGGTGTGCTTATGCTTGCTGTTTTGTTCATTGCGTTACTGTTACTTGTGCATCTTTAAGTTTTAAATCGACTGATGCTTGTGGCTGATTTTGCGCAGCTTGGGGTAGTGTAACTTCACGACTTTTTCTGTCGAGTTCTTGAACAATAGGATCGTTCATTTTACCCGTTACTTTAAAATTGATCTCTGAGATGACGCGCGCAGAATGAATAACTTTATCAAGTGCTAAAGCAGCAAGCCCTGTTACTGGATTAACCATCCACGCAACTATAACCGGAATGCTTGAGGTTACTTGTGGCGCTACAGCAAGGTCGTAATCTATATCTAGCGTGTTTAAATTTGCATAACCTTTAATGGTTAAATCGGCGGGTACGCCGTCCATTTTAGTATCTTTAGTATAAGCGATACCGTTTTCTAACTGCATAGAGCCTTGCATGCTGTTATAAAAAAAGCCCTTTGAAAATACATCTCTAAAATCAAGTTTCAGTTTGCGTACGAGTGAATCAAGGCTCAACAGCGAAAATACGCGTGCACCACCATCACTTATTTCAGTTAAGTGACCTTCCCCTAAATCCCAAGTAACCTCACCACTTAAAGTTTTCACATCAAAATCATAAGGTGCTGCTTGCCAAGTAAGATCATAATTTAGATCAGCTTTAGAGTCCTTAATTGCAGAGGTAATATCAAACTCGCCAAACAATGCGCCTATATCATCACTTTTAAGCTCACCACTTAGCGTTGTTAAACCATTTTGCCACTGCCCTTTAGTGCGCAGTACATGATCTCCTTTATCGATTACAAGTTCTGATATCGATAAGCGCTCGCCATCACCTAATAATGACGCACTCACTTTATCAAGCTGATAGCGATCAATTTTGCAGTCACTACATTCAAACTCAATGGCAGGTATTTTAGTAAGCCAGCTCAAGTCTTCCTCAGGAAGTACATCTGTTATTTCAATTAATTGCTCGCTAGGCTGTGCAAAATTAAGCCTTAAGTAATCGGCATTAATTCGTATAGGCTGGCTAGGCTGTGATGTAGGAATAAAAACCCCAGCTCTAAGTTCTTTAGCATTTAGCTTTAGGTATAAATCGTCTTTTGATGGTGCTAAACGCATTTCAAAATCATTAAAGATGATGTTACTCGCATCAAGCATACCTATATTTGCGACCACCTCATTAAGCGGTGGCATAATCCCTTTTGATTCTTTATCTGGATTTGCTTTACCTGCTTTAATTATTTGATCAATCAGATCAAACCAAGGCACTAATTCACTCTGCTCAAGATTTATATTTACGCTTAAGTCTTTTTGGTTTAATCCTAAATCTTGTTTTCCGAGCACAAAATGGGCATTACTAAACTGTGATTTTCCATTTTCTAAAATAGCATTAAAGTAAAACTGTTGATTAGCGTTTGCTGTAATGAGATTAGAAATATCATCACCTTGAACTACTGCATCAAGCGCCCACATTTGTTCGCTATTTTTATTATAAGGTGCGGGTAAGTTACTCGTTAAGCCAAGTAGTTCTGAGTTTACCTGTGCACGATAATTAAAGCCTTGTTCGGTAAAATTAAGTACTAAACCAATATCAACATCGCTTTGCCCGCTTAAATAATTTTTTAATATACCTTGCCCACTATCAATTAGTGTATCGGCGTCAATTTTGGCGCTTATATCTATGTTTGCTTGGTAGTTTTTAGCATCACTTTTACTGCTGTAATTAATATTTAGTGGCATACCCAACCACTTCGCAGTCGCATTTTTAAGTGTAATATTGTCGTTTTTAAAATTAAGCTCGCCAGTTAAGTTTTTAAGCTCAATGCCTGGCGTTGCTATAAATACTGGTAAGTCATTTAAATTAACTTTGCCGCTAACACTGGCTCCGCCTTTAAACTTAGAGCCTACTAAAAGCTCAATACTGGCATCGGCTTCGCCTTTGCCCTGTACAACTTTAAAAATTTCAGCAAGAGGTTTGGCAATAGGTGTCGCTACAAAAAAGTCATGTAACTTTTCCATCTCTGCTTTTTTATCAATTTGCACAATAAGTTCATCAGCATTCATTAAATCTGCAATGCTCACCTGTACACTATTACCAATATCTAAATTAACCAACTTGCCTTGCTGGCTATATATGTCCATCCGCTCATTAGCAAAATGTAGCTGTACATTAGCATTAGTGACCGCTGGCCAATCAGAGTCAAACTCATAGGTTGCATTGTCTATTTGTGCTAATACATCAAACTGACCACTACCATCAGTAAATGGAAAACCAGACAAAGGCCCTGCAAATAAGACCTGTGCTTTAGATACTTCTCCGCCTTTAATTGCACCATTTAAATAGCTAACAAGTTCAGGGCTCATCGCTTTTAATGGGAAGTAATGATCTGCAATATTGGCATCTGGAGCGAACGCTTCTGCGTAAAGATCTAATCGAGGATCATCTATTAGGCTAATTTGTAATTCTGCAGCAAGAGTAACTTCATCATTATCAAACCAGATATTGTCACTACTTATATGCCAGCCATCATCTCGCTTAGCTAAATCTAGCTCTACATTTAGCTGATTATAATTTATGTCGTTACTAAAGCTTTCGCCTGTAACTAATGTGCCGTTTTCACCAAATAAATTTATTCGACCACTACTTTGATTAAGTAAACCACTTACTCTAAGTGCTTGTGCTGCAGGTACCGACCTTAATTCTTGCCAACCAATATTGTCAGCCTCAAACCATAATTGCCATTGCTGTGCATTAGAAAAATTTAAATAAGCTTGATCTATTTGCCCGCTAGGTTGGCGCTCTAAAAATGGTTCAAGTGCATTAAAATTACTTAGCCCTGCGAGGTTACTCAGTAATTCAAAATCAACTTGATGGAGCCACACTTTATTTTGCAGCCCTAGTTGGGCTTCAAACTCTAAACTTGGCCATGCTTTATCGTTACTATTAAATGTTAAACCGGTGCTTTTTAAGTGCCAGCTATTTTGTTCTGGATATAGATGGAATCCACCTTCACTCAAACTAACTTGGTGGCTTTGCTCTTCTCGCTGCCAGCGTACAAAGCTTGGTAACCACTGCATTTTCACATCGCTTACAAAACCTTTATCTAGTTTTAGCCATGCTTGTAAATTAATATCGCTATGCAGTTGCTGCTTTTGCGTATTTATATATTGCGCTAACCAGTTAGATACATCGACCTTATTAGCCTGTACATAAATGTCGCCCGCAACCTGCTCTAGAGTATCCCCGGTAAGTGCTATGCGCGCGTCAAAGTCTCCGACCGAAATTCCCGGTAGTGCTAAGCTTCCACTGCCAAGGTGCTGCTCATCTTCATTTTGCCAAACAATGTTTTGAAGAAGTAATTTACGTTCTTTACCATCTTCTAAAATAAAGTTAATACTGGAATTTTCTATTGCAAAATGACCCGTTTTACCCAAAAACAGTTCTTCAATTAGCTCTTTTTGCTCAAAAGAAACTTCGTCGTTATCACCGGTTTTAAATAAGTTGGTGATATTTACACTGGTATGAAAACCATTAATAACAAAATAATTAGATCTAAGTTGCAGTGCTTTTAAGCTTTCCCATAGGTTTAGCTCTAAGCTGGTTTTAGCAATGGTGAGTGATATTGGCGCGGTTTCGTTATCTTTAAACGATAAATTTTCTAGCACTAATGCAGGACCACTGCCCTGCCAACTAGCTGATATTTCGCCAATAGATAAGCTTATTTCAAACTTTTCGTGTAAATAGCTTTCTATGTCACCTTTGTATTCGTTTGCATACGGGAGGGTATATTTTAAAATTGAAACAATAACGGCCAGTAATACCAAAATTATGGCGCAGGTCTGCCATAACTTTCTAAAACAAAAAAAACAGACCGCTTTTGCTTTCATTACATCATTACCACATCAAACTGTTCTTGGCTGTATAAGCTCTCGGTTTGAATATTGACTTGCTTACCAATAAATAGTTCAAGCTCAGCAAGGTTATGATACTCATCGTTTAGTAGGGCCTCACTTACAGCCGGCGCTGCATACACCATAAACTTGTCTGCTGCGTATGCTCGGTTAACACGCACTATTTCACGTAGTATTTCGTAGCAAACCGTTTCAACTGTTTTTTGTGAACCACGACCGGAGCATGCAGGGCATACATCACATAAAATATGTTCTAAGCTTTCGCGTGTACGTTTACGCGTCATTTCAACAAGGCCAAGCGCTGAAAGCCCATTAATATTCGTTTTAGTGCGATCTTTTGCAAGGGCTGATTCAAGTGAATGAAGCACCCGCCTTTTATGATCCTCACTTACCATATCGATAAAGTCGATAATGATAATACCGCCTAAGTTACGCAGCCTGAGCTGGCGGGCAATTGCAGAGGTTGCTTCTACGTTGGTATTAAAAATGGTTTCTTCTAAATTACGATGTCCTACAAATGCACCAGTATTAACATCAACAGTCGTCATTGCTTCTGTTTGGTCAATAATTATATAACCACCCGATTTTAGCGTAACTTTACGATGTAGTGCTTTTTGAATTTCGTTTTCAACATCAAACAAATCAAATATAGGTCGCTCGCCTGGGTAGTATTCAAGCACTTGAGAAAGCTGTGGAACAAACTCTTCAGTAAATAACTTTAGTTCTTCATAGCTGAGTTTAGAGTCAACGCGAATGCGCTCCATATCTTCGCCTACATAGTCACGCAGGGTTCTAAAGGCAAGCGTTAAATCTTCGTGTAGGATACTGGCTTTACTCGTTTTTCTACGACGTGATGTTATTTTTTCCCATAATTTTCTTAAAAAGCCGGCATCGTGTCGTAATTCAGCTTCGCTAGCACCTTCAGCTGCTGTACGTACGATAAAGCTGCCATTTTCATCGCCATATTCTGCGACTATTTTTTTAAGACGTGAGCGCTCTTCTTCAGTTTCTATACGCTGACTAACCCCTACATGGGTCGCATCAGGCATAAACACTAAATAGCGAGAAGGGATAGTTATATCAGTGGTGAGTCTTGCGCCTTTAGTGCCTAGCGGATCTTTTACCACTTGCACCATAATGTATTGGCCTTGACGAACTAACTCTCTAATATCTTGTACTTTTTTTATTGGTACGTCGTCTACGCCTTCAACAATAGAGGCACTATTTACAATATCGGATGCATGCAAAAATGCTGCTTTTTCAAGGCCGATATCAACAAAAGCAGCCTGCATACCCGGAAGTACACGGCTTATTTTTCCTAAGTAAATATTGCCTACAATACCTAGATTACCGATTCGCTCTAGCTGTATTTCTTGCAGTACACCGTTTTCTATTAGGGCAACACGACTTTCGCTCGGTGTGACATTGATCAGTAATTCTGTACTCATGTTACCTTCTTAAGAATGTTTTTAGTAATTGTTCGGTTTCATATAAAGGTAAGCCTACAACAGAAAAATAGCTACCCACAATGTGAGTTACAAAGCGGCCGCCTAAACCTTGGATACCGTAGCCACCGGCTTTATCTTGTGGCTCACCTGACTCCCAATAAGCATTAATTTCTTCATCTGTTAAGGTTTTAAAAGTAACATCTGTGCTTACAACACAGCTAAGCACATCATTTTTCGTCGCAAATGCAACTGCGGTAAGAACTTGATGCGTGTTACCCGATAGGCGTTTTAACGTGTGTGTAAAATCGTTTTTATCGCGAGGTTTACCCAATGACTCGTTGTCTATAACAACCACGGTATCACTACCAAGTACAGGGCGATCGGTATATCCAAGCTCTACACCGCTTTGGGCTTTCAAGCGCGCTAAACGCTCAACAAGTGCTCTAGGTTGCTCGTTTGGAAGTGGGCTTTCATCTGCATCAACACTAAATTGTGTAAATTCGACACCTAATTGGCTTAATAACTCTTTACGACGGGGAGAGGCTGATGCCAAATATACTGCGGTAGTCATTACCTGATCCTAAAATGTCTGCGATATTTACGAAGTAGTAAAAAGACCCAAAACCAGCTAACCATTCCGGTTGCTACTGGCCATAAGTACTGTGGATTAAAATAAACCCCTAACAAAAAGTGATTTAGCCAAAACTGCATTAAGTGATACAACGTTAAAAATAAACCAATTAGTAGGCTTTGTTGCCAAAGCGAAAAGTTACGAATTTTTTGAAAGTTGCTCGCGGTTACAAAAATACATACCGAGAATGTAAGCGAGTTCACGCCCAGCGGTGAGCCAGACGCTAAATCTATTAATAAACCAACGACCCAAGCAGTACCAATATTTAAACGATGCGGTACTGCTAGCGACCAATACATAAGTACAAGTAAAACCCAGTCAGGTCTAAATGGCTCAAACGAAAATGGAAGTGGCATTAGTGCCATTATTAACGCAAAAAAGATGCTTAGCGCAATTAACAATGAATAACGGTTAATCATCGCTGATTTGCTCCTGTTGATTACGCCATAAAATAACCAGCAAGCGAATGCGATCTAGTTGCGCAATAGGTTCTGCAAAAACTTGTGCAAACGGTCGCCCTTCATCACGATTTATTTCAGTTACTACTGCCACCGGGTATCCTTCAGGGAATGTGCCCCCTAAACCCGATGTAACAAGTACATCGCCAATTCGCACATCTAAACTGTGTGGAACGTGAGAGAGCTTAACGACGTTAATTTTACCTATGCCTTCAACAACCGTTCGTACATCGTTACGAAGTATACGCACAGGTGTGGCATGTGTGGTGTCGGTCATTAGTAGCACGCGTGAAGTTGTTGAACCAACCTTTGTAAGCTGCCCTACTACACCCATTTCATCAATTACAGCTTGGCCTTCACTAAGCCCGTCAGTTGTACCACGGTTAATAACAACCTGATGACTATACGGGTTTGAATGTACAGAAAGTACCTGAGCAATAATTTTACGATTTGATTGCTTTGCAGATGAGCCTAATAAGGCGCGCAGTTTTTGATTTTCTCTGGCTAGAAATTGATACTGCTGAAGTTGCTCGCTTTGTAGCATTTGCTTTTTTTTCAGCGCTTCGTTTTCAGTAAGAAGTTGATCCCGCGTATGCAGGCTTTTAGCACTTAAGCTAAATAATTCGTAGGGTAAATTAGCAACATAGATTAGTGGGCTAACTAGAGTATTAAGGCTGGTACGAACAACGGTACCACCTTGCGTATATCTGTCTCCAACTATGAGTACGATACTCAAAAGCACTGCGACAAAAAGTCGCAGTTGCAAAGAGACTGTGCGTCCAAACATTAATTTCATTAGTCGTAACTAAAAACGTCACCACCATGAACATCGATCATTTCTAATGCTTTACCACCACCACGCGCAACACACGTAAGTGGATCATCAGCTACAACAACCGGAATACCCGTTTCTTCCATTAATAAACGGTCTAAATCTTTTAACAATGCACCACCGCCAGTAAGTACCATGCCGTGCGCAGAGATATCTGATGCCAGCTCAGGTGGTGATTGCTCAAGTGCAACCATTACTGCACTCACAATACCCATTAACGGCTCTTGTAGAGCTTCTAGGATTTCGTGTGAGTTAAGCGTGAATGAACGCGGAACACCTTCGGCAAGGTTACGACCGCGCACTTCAATTTCGATTGGCTCATCAGTTTTGAACGCAGAGCCAATTTGATGCTTAATATTTTCAGCTGTCGCTTCACCAATTAAGCTACCAAAGTTACGGCGTACATAATTAATAATAGCTTCGTCAAACTTATCACCACCAATACGAACAGATGATGAGTAAACAACACCGTTAAGTGAAATAATAGCCACTTCAGTTGTACCACCACCAATATCAACAACCATAGAACCTGTTGCTTCTGATACTGGTAAACCGGCCCCAATAGCTGCTGCCATTGGTTCTTCAATTAGGTAAACTTCACGAGCACCAGCACCCATTGCAGATTCACGTATTGCACGTTTTTCTACTTGAGTAGCACCACACGGTACACAAATTAGTACACGCGGACTTGGGCGCATAAAGTTATTGTTATGCACTTGCTTAATGAAGTGTTGTAACATTTTTTCAGTTACATAAAAATCAGCAATTACACCGTCTTTCATTGGACGGATTGCTTTAATATTTCCCGGTGTACGGCCTAGCATTTGTTTTGCTTCTGTACCTACAGATGCAACACTTTTAGGTCCACCAGCGCGTTCTTGGCGAATAGCAACAACAGAAGGTTCGTTTAATACAATACCTTCTTCTTTTACATAAATTAGGGTATTGGCTGTACCCAAGTCGATCGATAGATCGTTAGAAAAAATACCACGGAGTTTTTTAAACATGAGGCTGGATGACCTTTGAAATACGTTCTTATATTAGCTGCCTCACTTTAACATGCTCAACTATATGAGCAATATAAAGCGCAGCGCCTTTGTGAATTTGTGAAAAAAGGAAGCAAAGCTTCCTTAATTGAGTTTATCGTTCGCGAACTAAGCGAAAACCAATGTAGTTAGATCTAAAATCAGGCGCTAAAATTAAACGCGTAGATGCACGAGCAAGGCTTGGTGCAAAATTCCACGCTCCGCCTCTTACTGCTACATCAGACTCACCTGATTCTTGATCGGTCCATTCCCATACATTGCCTACGGTATCGTATAATCCAAATGCATTTGGAGAAAAAGAACCTACTGGTGATGCACGTCTATTTGACCATTCACTACCACACCAACCACAGTTAGCTAGGTTTTTACCAATTTCGTTACCCCAAGGGTATTCTGTTTCGGTTCCTGCACGTGCTGCGTATTCCCACTCAACTTCGTTAGGTAAACGAAATTGCTGCCCTGTTTGACCCGATAACCACTCAGCGTAAGCTTTTGCATCGTTATAAGTTAAACATACAGCAGGAAAGTCACTGCCTTGCTCAAAACCAGGATTACGCCAATTTAAATTTGCTTCCCATACTGGTTCGCCATTTAAATAATACGCACACCCTTTATTTTTTTCCGCTTGAGTTTTATAACCTGTATTTGCTACAAATTTTTCGTAGGCACCTACGGTTACTTCTTTACTTTGCATAGCGAAAGAATTTGCTATTACTTTTTCAATTACTGGACGTTCATTAGCTAAACCATTGCCGTTGATATCGCCCATTTTAAATTTGCCTGCAGGAATAACGACAACCGGCGTTTCAACGTTTGCATTTAATACATTAACGTTTTCACTAACCTGGCGTGTTGTTACTTCTGGTTGCTCTCGAGTATAGGTCGGTGCAGCAATCGACTTAGGCTTTTTTACCAAATTTGCATTAATTGTTTGTGCTTTATTCAAATCAACACGAACTTGATAAGGCTTATAGCCAAGTTTACGTATTTCAATGTTGTGAATACCCGGCGGTAAACGTGTGATCAAGCGTGTTGAGCCAAAGCTTACACCATCGATAAACACTTCATCGTCGTATACGTTTGATCGTAATGTCAGCTCTATTGATTGATCCTTCTTCTTATTAAGGATAGAAGGGTAATCTTTTTTCGCCGATGCAGGTTTAACTGAATAATCACGTACTGGCTGCTTTTCTAAACGAGAAACCGACACCGTGTTACTATTATCCGCGCTATTACTGAATGTTAACTGACTATCAGTAAATGTATTGTTATACGCGGGTTGATAAGCAGCAGTAAGTGGCGTGCCGTACTCAGAACAATAACGGTTATCAATGCTTAATAAGCTACATAAACGGCTACTGTTTACTTCGCCGCGCATGGTTACGCTTAAGTTAACGTTGTAGTTACCTTGGCCGCTAAATGCACTGTTAACTACATGGCTACTTAATATTTGTACTTGAGCGCCCGCCAAATTACGTTTTGGCTCAACAATGCGCTCTTCTGTTAAGTTTGCAAATATTTGATCTACAAAGCGTTTAGTTGCTTTTTGTAGCCCCATTTGCTGACCGCGTTGCTCACACGCCGCTAGCGTTTCTGTTCGCTTACAGTTAATCGTATGGTTAACTTCAAGCGTGCCTTCACGTGTAAACTCGTTACGTAAACGCTCTACTCTGGCTGTAGTTAACTGCTCTTTTAAACTTTCTAAAGTATTTAAAAGCGTATGCTTAGCAACACGAATTTGCTCTATATCTTTACGGTGGGATGCAATTGCCGCCAACTGCATAGAAATATCATCTTTGTTTTGCTTATGATCAATCACCGCTTTTTGATAGCGTGATTGAGCCGCACTAATATTAATAGTGGGATCGTCAATTAAACGACGGTACATTTCGTTCATCGCATCGAGCGCTTGGTTTTTTTCTTTATCTAGCTCTGTAGAACGAGAACGAAGTAGCTCTAGTTGATTTTGTAACTGACTTTCTTCTTTAAGATGTTTTTCAAGTATTCTTGTCGAGTTATCGTATTCTGTCTGTTTAACACTAATCTCTGACTCAATTCCAGTTACTGTAGCTGTGTCTTGTGCAAATGCACTACTAGCTAACAAACTAGCTGAAATTAACAGAGATAAAGGAGTAATTCGCATATATTCCAGTCCCAAAAAGCGGCAATTATTTGGTCGTTATTATTTTTTATAATTAAAGCCTTATGCTATGTACTTGCAGCACAAAACACAAGCTTTGTTCAATTATTATCTTAGTTTACAACTATTCGCGTGTTTCACGCCAGTAAATAACCCGATCATTTCCTCGAAAGCGTCCAAATTGTAAAATAGTACGAGGATCAAGCTGTGTTTCATCCCCCTGCCAATCCCACTTTAACCAATCATAAGTATTATATTCTAAGGTAAATTCACCCAAACCATTTGGCTGTGCATAAATACCATTGTTTGCCGGATACACTCCCGCCTCTAACTGGCCAGATACACCCGTTCCATATTCATAGGCTAACTGCGGGCTGTTAGGTGATATTTGAGTGATTTGGGTATGATCAAATACACTACAGTTATCTTCTGCGTTATTTACAAATCCATTGCCGTTGTAATACTGAGCCTGCATAGGAATAAGTAAAGGGTCGAGATCGGAGCCTGCGTTATTACCAAGGACTAAGCGTCCAAATTTAAACTCTATTGGTAATGTATTTAGTCTTACGCTATTACAGCCACCCGAGCATGCTGCTTGTGTATTAGGTTTATCATTTGCATCAATGAGCGTTGCTCCTTCTATGTTAGAAAGCGTTGCCATTAAACTCACCATAGCAAACGGTCCATCTGCTTGCCCTACACCTAATCTTTCGAGTGTCGTGTTAAGTTGGCTCATTTGCCACTGGCCGTCACTTATATCTCCCCAGTTATTATTTCCTAGGTTTACTAATCGGCTAGCAAAATTATTTGCGGGTACATAGTTAGCTACTTCATTATTTTCGGCATTAATGGCTACACTGGACTTATCAAAGCCCTCTTTATAATTAGCCATTAGCTCACCATTTTGATTTAGCGCTTGTACTGTAAAGCCAAGTTCAAAAGGTTGATCAAGGTAAGTTAAATTACTGCCGTATTGCGTGCATTGTGCGGCAGCTTGAACCCCCACTACCTGAAACTGCGAAGGTGCAAAACGACCAATATTATATAATTCACCTTTTACATCTCCCTCGCCAAAGTAATCTGCATCTTGCAGACCTGCTGTTAAATCAATGATGCCAACTTGGTCGTAATTATACTGCGATATAGATTCACTCAAACTGCCTGTGTCACTAAAGGCAACAGTGCTCATCGCTTCAAGCGTACCTTGAACGCCTGGCGTAGGCGCTTTAAGTAATGCCTCTACAAGTGGTTGCTCTGTAATAAAGTGCTTGGCAATGGTGTTATTTGTTATATTGCTGTAGTTATCTGGGTAACCATCGTTGTTAGTGTCTTGCCCTGTTTGCCATTGCACCGCATTCATCTTTAAATCAAATGCTTCGCCAGTTAATCTAAATAAACTCCCATTGGCATCTGCTGCATAGCCATCACTTGCAACTTCCATCGCTAATCCAAATGGCTTTACAACATACTCATTTGAACTCCCCGTTAAATTTACTGATAAATTAGTGACTGGGTCTAAAATTAAATTGGTATTTACATTTAAACTCAACTTTCCTGCATCGGGATAATTTATAACAATCGGAGCTTTAGACTCACTATCAAAGTTTAGCGTGAACGATTTAGCTGCTTGCTCGACCGCAAAGGTATTATTGTTGTTACTAAGTGAAACCGTATCAGAGCAACTTGCACCAGCACTGCATGTATACGATAAATCTAAGCTTACATCACCACCAGCGGGAAATGCAGCTTCGCATACGCCCGTAGTGGTATTTGTTTTTACCGCCTGAATAGATAGCGCTTTTGCATTAAATCCAGTATTTGAAGGCTTTGCTGATAACTGAGTAGGAATTGTAGTATTTCCATCTGTATCATTATTAAAAATAAATCCAGCATCAGAAAACGTAACTTTACAGCCACTCAAACCAACATTATTACCACCGATATAACAACGAAGAGGTGCAGAAGGATCAGCAGTGTTATATCCAAATGTAACACTGCCTGTGGTGCGTTTAGCAAATTCGACAACCGCTGATCCTGTAAAATTAATATTCTCCCCCGTAACCCAACTTTGCTGACCACTATTATCTGGAGAAAGGTTTAAACTAGAGGGTTCCGCAAATAATAAATCGCAGGCATCATTAGCGCAGGCTGTGAGTGTCATCTCTTTAGCTTCACACGTTAGAGCATTGTTATCGCTTATTGTTAAACGATAATGATCCAGTGTTTCTGGTGTATAAATGCCACAAAAACCAGGGATACTTTCGGGTACTGGTAGAGCGTCAAACGTTGAGCTCCCTTCGGTAATAATTTGAGTAGCCGATGTAATTGACCCCTGATACGTTACATTTTGTGCGATTCTTACCTCACCAGTGGCAACAATATAGCCCGCAATATTTGCATCGGCTGCAATAGCAACCGCACCATCGACATAAATAGCCAAGTACGCGCCAGTTTCTACTACTATATTTGTTTTACCTATATTCAAAAATGAAGTTGATAGAAGTGAGGTTGTGTCTTTTAAAAAAATACGTGTAGGCGCTGTTACTCTGTATTGTGTTTCCAGCATACTTAACTGCAACTCATCGTAATAATAGTCGCCAGCTAAAGAAGTAGGTACGGGCCCTGTTGAGCTACCATCATTTGTAACCGTTGGCACCTGCGCCGCTTGATTCGGTTCTAAAGAGTTATAGCCACCAGCAACACACGCCTGACCATTACACAAAGGAGGGCTCGTCAGCGCTGTAGAAATTAAATTTGTGGTGGTGACAAACTGCGCATTGCCATCTGTTATTTCTACCCCCTGAACTAACTGCACCTCACCATTGTTATAAGTAGAAATAGCGCCAGGGAACAAGGTATCACAATCTAAAATATCACCGTTAAACACAAAGGTACTGGTCATGGCGAGTATTGATGCTTCCTCGTTTACGTGACGGCGCTCGTTATCGCCATCACGATCTTCGTCAACAACAAGTCCTAGCCTGTCAGTCCTTAGGTTACAGCTGCGTAGCCACCCGCCATCATCTTCTTGGCGTGAGTTTTTACTTGCAACCACCAAAGGAGCCACACTAAAGTTATTAGTAAAACTAAAGTAATTACAGCCATCGCTCCAACCGTCAATTTCAAAGCCTGTGAAAAAAGTTTCCCACGATACCTCAACGCCATTATCGTCAGTAAATGTGCGGTTACTTCCTGGCTCCACTGCCATGTAAGCAACAGTTTCGTTTTTTATGAGCCCAAGTGCTGTTTCAGATGCCTCTAAAGCAATATTAACGCCGCTGGCAGATAGAGAATTACTTTCTACTGCAACTGTTAAAAACGGAATTAATGCCTCAGAAGGTGGATTGCTGTCTATGCTATTGAGTGTTTGTAACGAATGGAAAAAGTTTGGCCTTTGAGTAAACGGTTCAGCAAATGTTAAAGACTTATAGCCTTTAGGTGTCAGTGGAGCAAAGCCAGACTTAGAGCCATACTGTAATTCGAGTAATAAGTCTGTACTGCCCACTTCCATAATTGTGCCGTCTGGAAATTGATGCACACCATACTCAACAGCTAAATAGTGCGCCCCCATACTAATATGTCCACCATCCTCTCCTGAAGGTTCAAGCGGTAAGGCCTCAAAGCTAGTTGTGGTTATATTACGTATTCTTATTATTGCAGGGTTTCCACCTTGGTTTGTTGAGAGCATAAATACAGCAGGAGGCGTTATATATTGCTGTTGAAAATTTACTTTTGTCCAAACAGGCGATGTGTATGTATCTTGCAGCTCTATATAACGGCCCTCGATTTTTGGAGGCACTGCATTTGCGTGATTACAAAGTAACACGCAGCTAAAAAATATAATGACTAATGCACTTTTTATCATGGTAAAGTTTTAGCCTCCACACTGAGTGTTCTTTGTGTTTCCCAATAATCCTTTCTGCAATCATTTCCTGCAGGGCAATCAATTGCGGCGCACGTTG
The DNA here is from genome assembly GCF_014164075.1 of Pseudoalteromonas sp. SG45-3. Classification (NCBI taxonomy): domain Bacteria; kingdom Pseudomonadati; phylum Pseudomonadota; class Gammaproteobacteria; order Alteromonadales; family Pseudoalteromonadaceae; genus Pseudoalteromonas; species Pseudoalteromonas sp. SG45-3. Next base: position 83,929 of record NZ_JACJEN010000007.1, read on the forward strand.
CACTACTTTGTAAGTAATAAATATTAACAAGCCCGTTTTTTGTGCTGCTGTCGGGTAGGTCTATATATTCATCGCAACTCACCAGCACGTTACAGTTAGCTAAATATGCAGTTTGAAAGGTTAAATTAGTTGTAACTGATGCACAGCTTTGCACTGAGCTATTTATTGGAAAGAGTTGTGTTAAGCCACTTTCTAATCCACTTTGCGCCGCCATAAAAGCGCGAGCGCCGTAATACTCAATGGTATTTTGTTGAGATGCACCAGAAAGCACTTTAACTAATGCTAATCCTAGTGCTAATAAAGCAACAATAATAACCAAAGAAACAATTATTAAGTTCCCTTTTTGTTTACTGGGTAAGGCTTTTCCGTGATGATTTTTTTTAAGGTACATTAGGAATATGCACCTCATGGTTAAAATTCATTACTTCAGTATCGTTAAATTGCATTTGCGCATTCACATTAAGCACAGCGTTTCTTTGTAGGGAGAGCGCATCAAGAGTAAAAAATAAATCGCTCGCTAAATTATTGGCAATGTAAATACCTAATAAATCACGTTTAACACCACTGCTTATTTGTAAGCTCACGGCATCTAATTGATTAACAATAAAACCGTAATTGGTATATCTATATAAATACTGCCCTTCAACGCAAAAACTTACAGGTTGAGAGAGTAAATAAAGGCGTTTACTCGGCGACTCTTGGGCAAATGCTTTACTAAATTGCCACTCATCAATTTCGCTCGCTGAACTATTAAATGCTGATACTTGCAAGCGCTTACTATTATTTTCATCATATATATCAGCACTGCTTAATGGGTAAATAGTTGCCCAATCTCCAGCTTGCGGCTGCGTTAAATTATTAAGTTCAAAATCAACAGCGCTAACATTAAAAGGCGCTACGGTAGGTAGGTAATTTGTATAGTGAGTCGCCGATAAAAACGGCGTAAATTCTAAGCACTGCTGAGCACTGCACGCTCCGCTAGTGCTGTTATCGCAAGAAAGCCTTAACGAATTTGGCGTAGCGTGGCGAAGCTCTTTACTAAGTCGCGTTATTAAAAAGCGGGCCTGAGCTACTGCTTCTTGGCGCTCAACCCCTTGTGAGTAAATACTGACTCCAGCACCAATAAATGAAAATGCACTTACGGCTAAAATACCAATAATAACCATGACAAGTAATAGTTCTATAAGGGTAAATGCATTTTGGTATTTAGCTCTTTGCATTAGTAATTCCCTTTATATGCACTAAATCCGTAAACTTCGCCTAAGGGTGATGTTACTTCAATAGTAATACGCTTAAAGGTTGTGCCATCGTTGGTGGTCGATTCGTTAAAGTCGCTATCGTACTCAACAGTAACAACTAAATTAAAGTCGCTGTACTCCCTTAACACCTCACCTAAGCTATTAGTAATAGGCTGGTTAGACAGTGCAATATAGTCATCTACATCGTTATAACTGGTTCTGGTTTCTGAGTTATCTACTCCGAAGTCAGCAGGTGCGGTACAAGCCTCAGCACCTATAGATATTTCGCCACACCGCCTAAAAGGTGCGCTTCTATCACTGTGTTCATCAAATGATTTACTTTGAATCTCGTTCATTAGTGATTGACCAAATTCAGAGGCCCTTAAAGCAATAATTGGCTCTGCACTTTTTTTTGCTTGCGGGGCAATGAGCGCGGTAATAATGCTCAATGCAATCGCAAACATGACGATGCCAATAATAAGCTCTATTAGAGTAAAACCTTTTACTTTAAGGGCACGCATATATAAGCCCTTCACCACTTATGCATACGCCAGCTAATCCAACATCGATTCGACATTGCGTAGTGCAGGTTTGATTTGATTTGCCTAAAGCATCAAAACTAATTTGGGTGAATATATTCGCGTTACTATCTAAAGCACTAAATGTTATATCACTTCTTTGTGTGTCTATTTGCACCACTAAATGATCGGTGTTGTTGGTATCAACGCCACCGTTACATGTATCAGGTGCGGGGGGAGCAATAAGTGTGGAGGTAATATAAAGGGTATGACAACTTGAAATGGCTGTATTTTGCATTGCACGTAGCTGCACTGTTCTCAGTGCATTTAAAGTACGATCTCTATACGAATAGGCGTCTTCTGTTGAGCTGCCCAGAAATTTAGGAACTGCCGTTACCGACAGTATTCCCAATATCACTAGAGTAATAATTAACTCAATGAGTGTGAAGCCACGCAATCGTTGCTTACTACTGCTTATCATTTATGTAATTAACAACCCGTAGTAACAAGTGTAATCACTGGAGGAGTTACAACTACAGGGCCTGTCGTCGCAGTAGCTTGCGTGTATTCAATTCGACAATCATCAACAGTAGTTGCATCCACAGTGTAACTATTAGGAAAAATAGTTACTGTTGTATCGTTTACAAATAAATTGAAATCAGCTGAATCAATTGCATTTGGTGTTCCATCTGCAAAGTTGACATCTAAAAATGCTTCAAAGGCTTCTTCTGTTGCTGCTGGATAACCATAAACAGTAGGTACTGCTACACCAGTATCTACTGTAACTGTAGCCTCATCCTTTTTGTGATCACTAGCAATAATAGATTTGCCATTCACAATATTCATACCACTGCGAATCGACCCTTGTAAGCCTTCAAGTGTTGAAGCATTTGCATCACCTTGCAAGTTTAAAAAGCGAGGTGCTGCGGTAACTGCTAAAATGCCTAAAATAACAATTACGATGATCAATTCAACAAGTGTAAAACCTGCTTGTTTATTTATTGGTAAACTTTTTAACGATTGCGTTTTCATAAGTAAGCCTCTTTTTAATTACTTAATTTTTAAATATTTTTACTTTGCCTGTTTTAGCAAAGTATGAAAAACCTGTTAAACCTGATATTTCACTCGTATTAGTAGGTATACTTTTAATATCAATGGTATGAGTTAAATAGTAGTCGCATTGCGTACTTTCTGCATTGTACCTAACTAAAAAACTTACACTTTTTATTCTTGATATTTCATTACTTAACGTACTACTGGGTGCGTCTTGTAAAATTACATTTAAAACTTGGCGACATTTATTAGCATTTATAGCTTCTGCACGAGTATCTTTTTTTTCTGTTTCATCACTTGTTGGTGTACCTAACATTCCATCAACACCAACTATTACACCTCCATAATTAACAAATGTTTTGTTTGACCTGCTGTTTGGCCTACCTTCTAATTCCCATTGACCCCTAACCATGCCAACGGCCGATGAGAAACTACCTGCTATAACGTCAACGCTTGCATTATGCGCTTGATTTTTAATACCTATATATTGAGGTATAGCAAAGCTCAAAATTACTGCCAGTAAAATCACAACAATAACTAACTCAAATAATGAGAAACCTTTTGAGTAAGCCTTTGATGCAATCACTTGGTTAATTACCTTTAATCGCGGACATCATGTTCCACATCGGCATAAAAATACCCAACGCTAAAATCAGCACCATAATGGCAACAAACACAGTTAAAATAGGTTCTATTTTTGCAGTTAAGCTCCGTAAGTCGTAATCAACTTCACGCTCATAATAATCAGCAGCCTCTTGTAAGAGCTCATCAACCCGACCTGTCTCTTCACCTACCGCCACCATCTGTAATACAAGCTGAGAAAACAGCTGAGAACTTTTTGAGGCTCTGAGTAAACTATCGCCCTTTTCTATATCTTGGCGCATAGTAATAATCGCTTTTTCCATATAGCTGTTATCTACGGCATGCGCTGTTAGTGATAAACCAGTGGTCATAGGCACACCGGAGCGCAATACCATAGCTAAACTTTGACTGTAGCGCGCAAGCAATGTCCGTTTTAAAATATCCCCAATAAATGGAATTTTTAATTTATATTGATCCCACTTAAAGCGTCCAGGCTCTGTATTTAAATAACGCCTCCAAGCAAAAACAGAACCAATAACCATCACCAATAATAACCACCAGTAGTTAACAAAAAAGCTGCTAGTGCCAATTAATATTTGAGTCATTAATGGCAATTCGGCATCAAATTTTTCGAACATACTGGCAAAGGTAGGAATAACAAAAATATTCAAAATAATCATAGCCGCTACTAGAGCCAAAATAACAAAAGTAGGGTAGCGCATAGCTGCTTTTATACGCTTTCGGGTTTCTTGTTCTTTCTCAAAATAAATAGCGAGTTGATAAAACGCATCTTCTAATCGTCCAGAGCCTTCACCAACCATTACCATGGATACTGTTAAACGGCTAAATACCTCGTTATGTATCGCCATTGCACTGGATAAGTCGCGGCCTTGTTCGAGCTGCTTGGTAACTTCTATTAGTACATTTTTAAATTTTTTATTTTGTGTTGTTTCTGCCAACCCAACCATTGCTCGTATAATTGGTATACCTGCTTTTAATAGCGAATACATTTGCCTAGAAAACATAATCATGTCGTCTAGCGTTATTTTTTCGACAAATAAATTATCAAAAATTTTGATGTTATTTTTTGTTTCAACTAAAGAGATTGATATTGGTATAAATTGACGCTTCATTAAACTATCAGCTACGCCAGCTTGGTTACTCGCTTCTAATTGGCCTTTAACCAACATACCTTTGCTGTCTTTCGCTTTGTAGCTATATAGTTGCATCAATATCCCCTACTATTTCTGGGATATATTCAGCCACTTTAAATACTTCATCTAAAGAGGTAACACCTTGCTTAGCGTAATTTAGTGCCATTGTTGAAAGTGGTGAAAAGTTAGCACTATTTTTAGCTGCCTTTGCAAAACCTTGTGTGTCGTTAACCCGTAATGCATCCATCATTGCATCATCCATTTCGAGTAACTCAAAAATACCTACACGCCCTTTATAGCCACTGTGATTACATGCGGTGCAACCTTGCCCTTTAGAAAATTGAGCATCTGTAATCTCTTCGCCTAAATATTTTAACCAACTTAATTCTTGGCGATCTGGCAAGTACGGTACTCTGCAGTCATTACATACTCGTCTTACTAATCGCTGAGCAATAATCGCGCGCAGTGAACTTGCCACTAAGTAAGCCGGTGCCCCCATGTCGATTAAACGCATAGCACTGGTAATTGCATCATTGGTATGTAACGTTGATAGTACGAGGTGGCCTGTTAAAGCGGCCCTTAATCCAATATCTACGGTTTCTTGGTCACGCATTTCACCAACCATTATAATGTCAGGATCTTGCCTTAGAGCGGTCCGTAAAATACTTGCAAAGCTCAGCCCTATTTTATTATTTATTTGTACCTGGTTAATACGGCCAATACGATACTCAACGGGATCCTCTACTGTAATAATTTTACTTTCTTGTTGGTTTAACTCACTTAATGCACCGTATAGTGTGGTTGTTTTACCCGAGCCTGTTGGCCCAGTAACTAAAACCATGCCATGCGGACGTTTTATAATGCTGCGTACACGTTTTAATATGTGTACTGGCATGCCTGTCTCATCTAACGATAATAATCCGGCTGATTGATCAAGCAAACGCATTACAACTGATTCGCCATGCTGAACGGGCATAGTAGATAGGCGCACATCAATACTATGGCTGCGCACTTTTATATTAAAGCGACCATCCTGAGGGAGGCGTTTTTCAGATATATCTAATCCCGACATAAGCTTTAAACGTAGCACGAGTGCCGATGCTATTTTTACTTGGTTAAGAGTGTGCTCTTGTAATATGCCATCTACACGTTGACGAATGCGAAGCAAACCTTCATCAGGCTCAATGTGAATATCAGATGCGCGAACTTGCACAGCATCTTCAAATATTGATTGCAGTAGCTTTACAACGGTTGCATCAGATGTTTCATCACCTAAAGAGTTTAAATCAAACTCTTCTACGTCTTGATATTCTTCATGGAGTTGTGCTGCAAAGTTAGTAATTTCATCTGTACGACGATATACGTTGTCAAACGCAGCCATTATTTGACTTTCTTGTACAACAGCTAAATCTATTCGTTTAGGAGCAAGCATAGTTGCAAGTTGATCAAGCCCCCTTAGATCAGCAGGATCGCTCATCCCGACTAAAACAGAGTCACCATTGTCTTCAATTACTAATGCTCTGTAGCGACGTGCATAAACCTCAGATAAAAGCTTAGATACATCAGCTGATATTTTTCGCTGTGATATATCTAAAAAAGGTACTTGTAATTGCTGCGCTAAAAAACGTAATAGTTGTGGTTCACTAATAAACTCAAGTGTAATAAGCGTCGAACCTAATTTACGACCCGTCGCAGCTTGAACGTTTAGCGCTTCGCTTAGTTGCGCTTCGGTGATCATGTGCTCATGAACAAGTAAGTCCCCTAAGCGCATTTTTAAACTAGGTCTCATACGGCCTCCTTTAGCGCAACTAAACGCTGTAATGCATGCTGCGTCATAGCTGTATTTAATCCACCTAAATCTAGAGCCACTTTGTAAAGCTGTTTAGCATCGAGGTACTCTCCTAATGCATCTTTTGAGGTTGCAAGTGCCAGCCACCACTTAGCTTGACTAGGCTGTAGTTGTGTAAGATGTTTAAAGCTTTCAAGTGCTTTATGGTGCTTACTCGCACTTTGCGCAGCAGTACCTTGTAGCACCCAAAAATCAAGATTCGCTTGAGCCTCAAATTCATCACTTAAAAGCAGCAATACTCCTTCATACTGTTGTTGCATAATGAGTATTTTGCTTAGCATTACACGCCATTCAAGTACGTTAGGGTTTTGGCGAATACCTGCTTGCAAAACCTGTTGCGCAGAATTTATATCTTGTTGTTTAAAGTAAGTTGCAGCGAGTAAATTTCGAGCTTCAACGTGCAAAGGCAATTGCGCTAAAATAATATTTAAATCACTAATGGCTTCATTGTATAAGCCAAACTGTATTGCTTGTTTAGCTGCGGCTAATTGCTCAATCAATAAAGCCTGTGGCGACTTAGCTTCTGCCACGCTTTTAGTCATAGTATTTTGAGACTTAGTTTTAATCATTGGAGTAATTTTTGGTTTGCTGACAATAGCTTCGCTAGTTACCAGTACATTATCTTTAGCTAGTGCAGGGCCTTGTTTAACCTCGGCAATTACAACTGGCTCAGCCGTTGGTTGAGAAACCAGTAATGTTGCTTCACTCAACTTGGATTCAGCTAAATCATTCACTTCTGGTTTTATTTGCTCAACTTGCACAACCGTTTTCACAACATCTTGCTCAACTAAAGGTTCTACATTGCTTTTTTCATCTTGGGAGTCAGATAAATTAGAGGTTATAACCGCAACCATTTTTTGCTGTGGTAACACAGACTCACGTTGAGTCTCTTTTTTGTCGGCGGTCGGTAAATATAGGTATGCTAAAAAAATGACACTTAGCATAATAAGTAAAATTACGGCTTTAAATGCAATATTTTTTACATCATATATCGGCTTTAAACTTATACCTTCTTGAATACTTACTTGTTTAGCTTCTCGTTGCTCAATATTTTTAAGCATATTATTTATAACGCTCATAACAACTGCCTCCATACCCATATGGCAGCAATAGCTAAAACACTAAACATTAAAGCACTGTAGCTCCAATATTGTCCGGTTCGATACTTTGCGCAGTCTTCGGTATCTTTTATGGCAAGTTGAATATGGCGATTTGTTATTATATTTAACCCTTCACCGTAAGCTTGTAATAGTGCTTTGTGGCATAAAATATTAACTAACCTAGGAATTCCACGGCTAGCTCTAGCAATTTTGAGCCCCATACTATTATTAAATAAAGGAGGCCTATTAAACCCTGCAACTTGTAAGCGGTGATTAATATAATAAACAACCTCAGCGCCAGTCATCGCCCGTAATTTATACGAAAAACTGATACGTTGGCGTAATTGCCTTACTTTGTTGTTTGCCAGCTTTTCATCAAGTTCAGGTTGCCCAAATAACACAACTTGAATTAGTTTTTCACTTTCTGTTTCTAAGTTTGTAAATAATCTCAGCGCCTCTAGAGTCTCCCAACTCAAGCATTGCGCCTCATCTATCAAGAGCACTACACGCTCATTATCTTCTTGTAAGTCGAGTAAGTGATGATTTATAAGCTGCCCTAGTGCTTGCTGATCTAATGCTTTATCTACATCCATACCCAGCTCAATGGCAATCGCCCATCTAAGCTCTTCTGGGCTTAAATAAGAGTTAGGTAAATAAGCCACAATGTAATCTGGCTCAAGTTGGTTTAATAGCTTTCTACAAAGTAGCGTTTTACCAGTCCCAACTTCACCAGTGACTTTAATAAACCCTTCACCCATTTCAATAGCTGTTGTTAACACTTGCATCGCTTCATGGTGCGGTTCAAGTGCACAAAAAAACTCTGTGTTAGGGGTTAACGTGAAAGGCATTTCACTTAAATTAAAAAAGCTTAAATACATAGTTAGTTTTCATACCATGTTTTTAAAAGCTGACGGCTTTCACCTTGTTGTTTTTTCCAAGTATCTGGCATAACAACCGTTGGTTTGATTAGAATAATCAGTTCTTTTTTCTCTTGGCGTTTACGAATACTTTTAAATAAATTGCCAAATAGTGGGATATCACCCAACACGGGGGTTTTTGATTCTTCATCCTGAGTTGACGTTTGCATCAAGCCACCAATAACCACTATTTCGCCACTTTGAGCGCGAATAACAGTATCTGATTCTCGAATGTTACTTTGTGCTAGAGGCAACTCAAAACGTTGATCGTCTAATGTAATTACTTTTAGCTGCTCTTCTGTTTCAGTTACTGAAGGGTGAACATGCAAAATAACTGAGCCGTACTTGTCAATTTGCGGCGTTACATCAAGGGCAATACCAGAAAAGAACGGCGTTAAATCAATTTCAGGCGAGGTCGTTGTAGCAGTACCCGTTACCGTCGTACTTGATACATTAGTAACAAAATATTCGTCTTGCCCTACTTTTATAACTGCTTTTTGATTGTTTGTAGCGGTAACTCGAGGGTTAGATAGCATTTGCACATCACCTTGCGTTTCAAGCAAATTAATAACCCCGTTAAAGTCTCCTTTTTGAATGGTTAGCGATGACGCTCCACCAATTGCGGCTGAAATACTATTACTAATAGTAGAACCCGCTGTTGTAGCAAACGAAATACCGCCTTCTAAACCACTCGCTATACGCTCCCAGTTAACTCCCTGTTGGTACTCATCTTTTAAAGTTACTTCTATTATTTTTGCTTCTAGAATAACTTGGCGTTGCAGGTTTTCTTGGCTTTGACGCAAAAACTCTTTTAGCTGACTAATTTCGCTTGGTAATGCATTTACGGTTACCAAACTAGCTTGTGGGCTTGCAACAACATAGCGCCCATCGCTTGCGCCAATTAAAGACTTAAGGGCGACTTCTAATTCTTTCCAAAAGTCATTTTTATTAATTGTTTGGATTCGAGAACCGTTTAAATCTAAGCTTTGATTATCGCCGCCAAACTCATTATTTTGCTGGTTACTACTACCTGAACTTGAACCATTCGAACTACTGCCACTTTGTGCAAATTGACTAACCCCACCAGCAACCACACTCACTGTAGACTGACCATGGCGCTGCATCATTAAATAATTTACAGGTATTGTTTCTGTGCGCATTTTGGCTGGCAGTACTTGTACTATTCGTCCTTCATTAACAATATCTAAAGGATACATACGCTTAATAACAGCAATGACTTCATTAAAAGTAACGCTTTTAAGATTTAAACTAATTGTGCCATTTACCTCAGGATGCACAGCAACACTAAAAGGCGTATCGTCTGTTAAGCCTGCAAAAAAGGCGCCTATTTCAACGTCATTAGCGGCTACATCAAAACGCTTTATAGATAAATCATCACTTATAGTTTGCTCATTATTTATTGATGATAGTAGGCTTTGGGTAAGCTCACTCGGCATCTGTAAAGGCGCAATCGCTTTAGTATCTACAGGCTTTTCAGCCAGCTCTTGTTCTATATGAGTTTTAACCTCTTTACCTGGTTTAAAGCTATGGCACGCAGTTAAAAATGTAGGTAACAATAGAAGAACAAGCCACGGATGAGATAAATTATTTTTTAATTTCATAGTCATATAATTCTAATTTTATTTGTTTATCATCATTTGCTAACACAACCTGTTTTGAGTTAATGCTTAGCACCCGAAAATCGTCTACAGCATCACCGACTCGATAAATATGGCCTGAAATAATGGCCTTAAATGCTGTACTTTTTTTAATAATAGATTGCAATTTAAGTTCTGTGTTTTGAGTTACACTCTTGTTGTTATTTACATACATATTTGGTTGAGTAGGATCGCGTAATTGCGCTAATGCACTGGGTGCGAAAGTGAACAAAAGTAATAAAAAACATAAATTATAATGCGATAAATTTTTCATTAGCGCTCACTGTAGCAATTTGTAAAGTTAATTCAGCTTGAGGGTACTCTAGTACCTGATAACTAAACTCCTGTATTAATAACTTATCTTGATTATTTTTTAATGCGGCTAAATATTTTTGTAAGCTAAAGTAGCTACCTTCTAAAGTAACGACCATCTGATGCTCAAAAAATAATGTTTGCGTATCATGTTCACCTAGTTTTTCTACATCGATAGCCTGTGCTGGTTTGACATTAAAGCTACTCACTTTTACGTCGCTACTATCTACGAGCAAATCTTTTAAAACGGCAGGTACATTTTTAGCCGCTACAAAGCCTTGGCTAAAACTATTAAGTTGATTATTTATTTCTGCTAACTCATCTCTGGTTTGTGCAATTTGACTGCGTAAAACCTTAGTGTAGTCGTAGTTTAGTGCTTGATTTAACATGGAGAGTTGCGCATTTATCTGCTGTAACTCCTGCAATGCTGCATTTTGTTCAGAGCGAATATGAGCAACTTCATCTTGCTGTGGAAAAATAACAAACCACAGGCCGAGGTAAATCACCATGAATAAGCCTACAAATACAGTGGAATACTTCTCACGCTTTTGCAGCGATGCAAATTGAGCTCGATACTTTGCCCAAATAGGCCAACCTTTGTCTTTCTTGTTGTTCATGGTTTAGCGCCTTTATCTGCAAGGTCGGTCGCCACATTAAATTCACTCAGACCATCTTTTGTTGACAGTTCTAAAACTGAAAATTCTTTATCAATAAAAAAAGGTGACTGCTTTAAATTATTAAACCACATAGGTAAAAATTTTGACTGCGATACTTGCCCTTGAAACGTGACACTTTGCCCTACAAATTTAATATGGGTAAGCCAGATATTAGGCTCGTGATACTTGGCTAAATCTTGCATAACCTGCGCATAGTCGGTTGCGGATTGATCTGAGCTTTGCTCTAAATAACTAAATATTTGCTGCTTATGCAAAACCTCTTGCTGAAGTGTTTTTAGCTCATTAATAAAAATTGTTTTATTTTGCTTCTCTGCTAGCTGCTGTTTTACAACTTCTAACTGAGCTTTTCCTTGTTTGAGATATTTCTTTTTTTGTTCTAAATCAAGCTCACTTGAATAAGTTTTATAACTGTAAAAAGCCCACGTGATTGCAATAATTAATAGCGCACCTAACCACAGTGTAATCATTCCCGATAAAGGGACTGGGTCTCGGCGTACTCGTAAGGTTTTTTGATAAAAATTAATCCGGGTTTTCATAGCACAGACTCCGGATCTGTTAATTGATAGGCTGCTCCGAGCGCATAATAAAAGTTTGCCTCTAATTGCTGCGCTAATTCTAAGTTAGGCGCAAAATCTACAACTTTTACTTGTAAAAACTCTGCAAGACCGGCTCTAAGAGTTAATGAAGATAAATCATCGCACTGTAGCTGTATGCTGCGAATTGGCGGTTGCTTGAGCTGGCTTTCAAAAAAGTCCATCGAACGCTGAATTTCTAACCCTAACGCCTCTACTAGTTCTTGGTTTTGATCCTTGTCTGAAATACCTAAAAAACCATTTAATCGCCTAGCTAATACTAATTGTCCATCACGAATAATTAAGATTCGAGGTTCATGATTAGCATGCTGCACAATCAGCATATGCGCCTCTTTGTATGAGCCAAATAAAGTTACTAAAACCATTTCTTCAGAGGTCATTGCACGCAAAACTGGTTTAGTTTGTTCAAAACTGTCTATAAACGGAAGTAGCTGCAGCTTATTGGTAATAAATACATTCATTTTGCTGCTTTGCATTGGTAACGTTATTGGATAATCGATAAAGTCAGCTACAATGTTTTCAGAAGCTATATCAACTAAATCTTTTGTAGTCCAAGGCAGCGACTGAATGATTTCTTCATCACTAAGGTTTGGTTTATCCATTTGCACTATTTGATAAAAGTAGTGCGGTATGACTAAATTAACTGCACAAATATCAGTAGACACCTCATTTGTACAAGCAACAATTGCAGCGGTATAATCGGTTTGCTCAGACACATTTACACTGTGAGAACTGTGAACCATCCATTGGTCGCGTTGTTTTTTTAAACATACCGCGTTAACAGTATCTGCGTAAGTTGCAACACCAATAGCTGTATTTGGATCTAAACTACGATTTAACCATGAAAACAGCTTTTCTTTCATATAGCTACTATTGTTAATTGAGTATGAAATAAGTGTCGTACATTTTAACTACTTTGCCAAATTGAAAACCAATAAAATGCGTGAAAAATTCAAAATAGATGAAAATAACTATATTCAACAATTAGATAGCTCGTTTCTAAAAAAGAGAAATATTTGTTTAGGTATAAAACGTGATGATTTACTCCATCCGCTAATAAGTGGCAATAAATGGCGTAAATTAAAATACAATTTAGCGTATATGCAAAAGATAAATAAAACAGAGCTTCTGACTTTTGGTGGTGCGTTTTCAAACCATATTCATGCCTGCGCAGCTGCGGGAAAAGAATTTAATATAAAAACTCACGCGATTATCCGCGGACCAGAACTTGATAACAACAATCCGACAATTCAGTTTGCAAAACATTGTGGTATGAACCTACATGTTGTTAATCGTATAGAATATCGAAAACGTCACGACACCGAATACCTTAATGCTCTACAAGAGCGTTTTCCAAACGCTTATATCATCCCTGAAGGTGGTACAAATGAACATGCTTTATTAGGGTGTAAAGAATTAGTACAAAGCTTACCCGAACATAGCTACTTAGTTTGTCCTACAGGTAGTGGTGGCACACTTGCTGGACTAATAGAAGGCAGTGCTTCAACAACACAAGTTATTGGTATAGCGGTATTAAAACAAGCTGATTATTTAAATGAAGAAATAAAAAAGCTGAGCGCTAAAGCTAATAATCAAACTAACTGGCAGTTACTCACAGAGTTTCATGGTGGTGGTTATGGAAAATTTTCACCTGAGTTATGGCAGTTCTGCCAAGATATAGGCCGCACACACAACCTACCGCTTGAGCCTATTTATAGCGGAAAAATGATGTATGCATTGTGGCAACTCATTGAGCAAGATTATTTCCCATCTGGGAGTAAAATTATTGCTGTTCATACTGGCGGGCTTCAAGGCTTAAATGGGCTTAAATATAGAGGGTTAATCTAGACCTTAATTAAATACCGCTTGCGTAAACTCTTGAAGTGGCTCTGAAAAGTAAAAACCTTGAGCTCCTACCACTCCCAATTTGGTAAGCGTAAGTAGCTCTTTTTGAGTCTCTACGCCCACCGCGTATACGGGTAGATTCAAAAGACTAGCGGCTTCGACTATCCTTTTTATTTTCTTTTGACTTTGAGTTTTTTCATCTAATAAATGAACCAGTTCGTAAGATAACTTAAGCCCACATACTTGGTTATAATCAACTAGCATGGCTACTTTCTCACTGCTTTTTACATTATCAATCACAATATGTGAATGCCCTTTTTTAATAACATTGAGTGCATTAGTTATCGACTCTCTATGAGTAAAAAATTCTGCCTCACTTATTTCAAATTGTAATTTAGTATTTAACTTAAGCTCTGCCATTTGATTGGCTAACCACTCCCAAAATACAGTATTAAACCAATTTTTAGGGTGTAGATTTACACTAACTGTTAAAGCCGAAGACTCACTGAGCATTAGCTTTTTGACTTGTGTTATTACAGCTTTATCTAATATTAAAGCGTCTTGATCACTATAAACCTGCTTAATAAAATAACGAGCGGCCAGTAAACCAAGTTGGCTATGCCTAACCCGAATAAGAGCTTCATGCTGCAGGATATCTCCACTAGAGAGTTCAAATACAGGCTGAAAGAATAATATAAATTTATTCTTTTTAATGTTTTCTATAACCTGTTTGCTAGAGAGGTGTTTTTCTTGGCAGTGATTTAACGTTAAACGGTGGCAATGCTGCAATAGGCTGCTTTGTGATAGCGCGAGTGCTGATTTTGCTAGCTTATAAACCGCCACTTGATCAGCGCCTAATTGATAATCACACGCACCTATTTTAATATTTTTATGAGTAATATTTTTTTGATGATTTTGACATATTAAAAACACATTTTTATGAAGCTTTTCAACGTAGCTATTCAACTCGCTAATAGAAATGTTTGGTAAGGTAACCGCTAAGTAACTAGAGTTTAGTATTTTTACCGACACATCCTTAAGTTCGGCTAATTTTTTAGTAATTAAGACTTTAAAATTGGCTTCTATATCCGTTTTTTTATCAAAGCTACAATCACACTCAATAAGTAAAAATAAGTTATGTGATGCAGTATTAACTCCATACAAAGAACTTAAATCACATTTTTTTGCCTGTTCGATTAGTTGAGTATTTTTATGCCTTTGTTGAATAATTTTAGTCGGCTGTATAACTGTATTTTTAAGCATTACTTTACGGTTTACTTTTAACAGGCTCCACCAGCGATAAGACCAATTAGCAGCGCCTAATATAATCAGATTCAAAAATATAAATAAGTAGCTTTGTGTTACCCACACTGGATAGTGATAAAGGCTCAAACTTAACGTTTTAAAAGTAAAAACTTCGCGTTCTAAATTTACTAAGTTCCTAAAGTGATCAGAAGAATTTTGCAGCTCTAACTTAAAGCCTTCATTTTTAGCTAATGCGACCAACACTTCATTATTTATAGAGGGAGATAAATTTAATTCATAAACGCGTTTAACAAACTGCTGCCCAGAAACATGTGCTTTTTGATGTAATGCATCATTTAAAATGAAATTAAAACTAATAAGTATCATCAAAAACAAAACAAAAGAGATACCTTTGAAGTACTTTAAAAGCCAGAGTTTACTCTTTTGCATAGCCTGCCACTCGTTATATTGATAACTAAAGTGTTGTTCAATATCTATAGAAGCACAAGGCTGCAAACTAAGTTTAAACGTTTATTAATAGTACTAAACAAAAAACACTCAGATAAACGAGAACTTACAAAAATAAACAGCTATGCCCTTTATTCTGTAAATAGATGAAAGCCATCGACAGATCATTTTAAAAAGTATGCCAGCAGAGATTATGCTGCATACCGCCTTAATTAAACCAATGGCGGGTTTTATTTGCAAAGTATACCAAGCTTAGCATTACGGGGACTTCTACCAACACTCCCACCACAGTGGCAAGTGCAGCCCCAGAATGTAAACCAAATAATGAAATAGCAACCGCAACAGCTAGCTCAAAAAAGTTTGAAGTGGCAATCATACATGCAGGCGCCGCTATGTTATGTGCAAGCCCCATTTTTTTAGCTGCAATATAAGCAATCGCAAAAATACCGTAAGTTTGAATTAAAAGCGGGATTGCAATAAGAACTATTGCCTCTGGTTTTTCTATTAATATCTGCGATTGGAAACCAAACAATAGCGCTACTGTCGCGAGTAAGCCAATAATAGAATAAGGTTTCATTACCTTTAAAAAGTTATTTAAACACGTATGGTCATCTTCTTTATCAAGCTTTTTACGGGTAGCAGCACCGGCTACCAGCGGGATAAGTACATACAATACCACCGATAATAACAGTGTATCCCAAGGTACAGTAATATCAGTCACACCAAGTAATAGCACTGCAATAGGTGCGAAGGCAAAAATCATAATGATGTCATTTATTGATACCTGCACTAAGGTGTAATTAGCATCGCCTTTTGTCAATTGACTCCACACAAACACCATAGCGGTACAAGGCGCAACACCCAACAAAATCATACCAGCTATATATTCTGTAGCTGTTTGTGGGTCAACAAAATCGGCAAAAATACCCTTAAAAAATAACCAGCCTAGTAGCGCCATAGTAAAGGGCTTTATAAGCCAATTAATAACGATAGTGAGCACTAACCCTTTTGGTTTTTTACCTACATCTTTAATTGATGAAAAATCAATTTGCACCATCATTGGGTAAATCATCAACCAAATAAGTACTGCGATTACAATATTTACATGGGCATATTCAAAACCAGCAATTAAGCTAAATGCACTTGGCATTATAGAACCAGCTACAATACCAAAAGTAATAGCTAAGGCTACCCACACAGAAAGATAACGTTCAAATAATCCCATTGTTCTGTCCTAAATAGAGCTTTGATTAACGCGTTGGCTAAGTTCTTCTGCAGATTTCACACGTTCAGAATAACGATCTACAAAGTAATCTTTTTGATCTCGTAATAACAAAGTAAATTTTATCAACTCCTCCATAACATCAACAATCCGATTATAAAGTGGAGAGGGTTTCATGCGCCCATTTTCTTCAAATTCTAAATGAGCTTGTGGCACTGAGGACTGATTTGGTATTGTTACCATACACATCCAACGCCCTAATACTCGTAGTTGATTCACTACATTAAATGATTGCGATCCACCACAAACTTGCAGCACTGCGAGTGTTTTACCTTGCGTTGGCCTTACACCACCTAAATTGAGTGGTATCCAATCAATTTGGTTTTTGAATATACTCGTCATTGACCCATGACGTTCTGGAGAGCACCATACTTGCCCTTCTGACCAAAGCATTAAATCTCGTAACTCTTGTACTTTAGGGTGTGATTCATCTTCACTATCGGTTTGAGGTAAACCTTCAGGATTAAAAATTTTAACCTCAGCACCAAAATACGTTAATAAACGTGCACTCTCCTCTATTACCAACTTACTATAAGAACGCGCTCTTAATGATCCATATAACAATAAAATTTTAGGTTTGTGCTCAGAAAAACTAACATTAAAATTTTTAGTATGTGGAACAACGCTGTGTATTTTATTTGTATTTGGTAACCCATTAACTTCTGACATTTATAACTCAACCTTTACCAAGTGAATATACGAAAAATCGAATATGTGGAATTTCACATGCAAACACGCGTGAGTCAAATTCTATTTTATAAATTTTTTTAAGTTATTAAAAAATCGGCTCAAGCCAATGGAAGGGATTGCGGAAGGTATTTGATAAAAATATTAAGTTACTTATATAGCGCAACTATTTATTTAAACAGCGAATTATAGTTTCACGTAGTTTTTGTGTTTTAATGGGTTTTGCAACATGAGCATTCATGCCAATAGATAAGTATCGTGTAATATCATCTTTCATAACATTAGCTGTTAAGGCAATTATTGGAATATTTGCGATAGTTTCATCACTATCATTACGAATAATTTGAGTCGCCTCAACACCGTCCATGATAGGCATATGAATATCCATTAAAATTATATCAAACGGCTCTAATTTTACTGTTTGGATGCACTCTAATCCATTATCAACTAAGTAAACCTGAGCGCCGCTATTTTCTAGTATGTTGGTAACTATGAGTCGATTGATTGAATTATCTTCCACAACTAATACTTTAATACCCGCCAGCGACTGTTCACTCACAGTATTTACTTTAGGCACTTCATTAAAAAAACCTAACACTCTACTGCTCACCTCCTTATACAAGACACTCGAATAAACAGGTTTTTGCAAAATTGTGTTTATATTTATTTTGTTAGCCACATCATTAAGTAAAACCTCATGATCCCTTGTAAGTACAATTATATTACTGCAAAGCTGGGGATTAATATTATAAATACGCGTTAAAAATGTTTCACTACTCATCGCTGGCATTATCCAATCGACAATAATGACTTTAAATTTTTCTTTATTCTGTTCAATAATATTAATAGCTTGCTTAGCAGACGAGCACGCAGTACATGCTAAACCCATAGCTGTAAACTGATTTTCAATTACTTTAAGGTCCTCTTCATTATCATCTATAATTAATACATCAAACGGATCAGTAAAGATTAGGTTAGGCGTATCATCAATCAACGCTTGGTTGTTCAATTTAACTTCCACCGAAGCTACAAACTCACTACCCACACCTTGAGTGCTGTGTACTGTTATATCACCACCCATCAATTGGCATAAACGCTTACTAATTGTTAAACCTAACCCTGTACCACCAAACTTCCTAGTTGTAGAACTATCTGCCTGAGTAAATGATTCAAATAAATTACTAAGATTATCCTCAGCGATGCCAATACCTGAGTCTTTAACTGTAAAATATAAGCAAACACTTTGCGGATCGTCTAATAACTTTCTTGACTCAATTAAAACCGATACAGTGCCGTGAGGGGTGAATTTAATTGCGTTAGAGCATAAATTTAACAGCACCTGATTTATTCGCACTACATCGCCGATTAAGTCCAGTTTAACTGCCTCATCAATGACAATATCAAATGTGACCCCTTTACTTTGGGCCAATTCATTGAAGGTTGCTTTGATATAATCAACAATCGAATTTACAGAAAAAGGAAATTCCTCAAGGTTAATGTTTCCAGACTCAATTTTTGAAAAGTCTAAAATATCGTTAATAACCACCAGGAGTTGATCTGAGGAGTATTTAATTTTATCTAAATAATACTCATACTCACCAGGTAAACCTTTTTCGAGCAAAATATTAGTCAAACCAATAATCCCACTCATAGGGGTTCTAATTTCATGACTCATATTTGCTAAAAACTCAGACTTAGCGGATGTCAGATGCTCTGCTTCTTCCTTGGCGTGCAAAAGCTCTTCAGTGCGCTCTTCAACGCGCGACTCTAATCTTTGCTTTTCTTCATCAAGCTCTTTTAAAAGTTGAATGCGGCGTTGGTTTAAAAACAAAACAAAAACTAAAAAACTGCTAAGAATAAAAATAATTACAGTAGCGCTGTAAATTAATATTTTATTTTTCTCAAAGTAAGTTGGCTCGTAATAAGAGATAATTGACTCTTCTGGCAAGCTCTGCGGAGCAATATTAAACTTACTTAATTGTCGCCAATCATATGAGTATGTACTAAGCCCTTCACCACTAATTTCATTTAACGCTTTATTTTCATTATAAAAAACTATTGAATCGGCAATACGTTTACCTATTTTTTCACCCGACAATACATACCCACCAACAACACCTGAACCTAATAGTACCTCCCAATAACTAAAAACGGGCGCTGAACTTGCTTCAGCTAATCGCTCTACTAGCTGATAAGGGCTAAGTGATTTATTATCGTAACGCCTAAAAATGGGGGTAAATAAAATAATTGAATCTGCTGGGGCATTTCTTACTTTGGTGAGTAATTCTGGTAATGGAAGATCAAACCACTTTTCTACACTTAAATACGAAAAATCACGGTTAATAACCGAAAATAGTCCTCGATGAAAGCTCATACCAATATCGTTTTTTGTATCTAAAATCACGATCAATTTTTTAGGCTTCATTAAATTAACAGCATTTGCTGTTGCTTGCGCATAATCTAATTTAGCTTGGATCACAGCTCCGCTGGTCTTTTTTGGTAGATTAAACTGGGCGCCTGGCTCTAAGTATATTCGTGGAGCATTTATAAAAAAATCATCTAATTGAGATAGTAACGTCGCTGCAGAAGGCGACTGAGTAACGATGATATCGATGTGCTTATTTTTATATTTTTGTTTGAGGTAGTCTTTCATTAACTGTTTTTGATTAACTTCATCAAAGCGATTTACATCCATATTTTCGACAAATAGTTCATAACTAAAAGAACGTTTTGTAAGCTCTGTACGCAGTCCAAGCTCAACACTTTTATACCAAGGCATATCTTGATTTGTTGAATTTATAAATAAAATATGAGTAACATTTGAAGGAGTTTGAGCGTGTGAACTAGGGCTCAAGAATTGAAAAACAAGAAATAAAAATAAGATATTAGTTTTCATGTTTCTCATTGTGTAATCAGAGGAAAGTAGTTTAATGGTAAGTGTTAACGATATATATATCAATTAAATACAAGATAAAATTTACTGTAATTTAACATTACCAACAATACTATTTCACTTTACAGCCTAATGAGGTCTTATATTGATAGTTTTTGGATTATCATCACAGCGCAATACGCATAAAAAACCCAGTACGAATACTGGGTTTAGAGTAAAAAGTGTAAAGAATCTAATTATCTTTACACTAATAACTTTATATCATTTAGAATGGTAATCACCCAAAAAAAGTGTAAACTTAGTGTGTGTGTGTGACAAGCTATCTCCAAGGGTATATTTTATCGGAGTATGAAAATCAATGTATTATATTTTAATACATTAAAAGCATTTTTCTTATAAAAAAATAAACTCTGTAAATTTAATACTATAAAATAGTATTATTCTTTACACTTTTCAAAATTCACTAAGAGTAAACCTACCCAAAAGTCAGGCGTTAAAAAATTAAAACGTACTCAAAACATTAAAGTAACATCATGATTCTCATAATAATACAGCTGCATATTGAAACATTAAAATGAATAGAATTAGCATCTCATTATGGCACCTATAGCAAATGAATCAATGCCTGAACGACTGAAGAAACCTTATCATATTCCCCAAATATTAAAACGACTATTTTTGTTTTTATAGAGTACCTTACAAAAAGCAATAACTGACGACATTACTGTAGAGGGTCTATCATTAGTAACAGTAAGAAAATCTGTAAATTTTCTTAATTATCATTCTGCCTTTATTAATCTATTTATAGGTTTTGTAGCCGTTCCTTTCTAGGCTAACTCGTGCAATTTAGCACTTGCCATACACTAGTATTTATCGCTTAATAACAGTATGTTGTTAAG
Organism: Pseudoalteromonas sp. SG45-3; assembly: GCF_014164075.1. NCBI lineage: Bacteria > Pseudomonadati > Pseudomonadota > Gammaproteobacteria > Alteromonadales > Pseudoalteromonadaceae > Pseudoalteromonas > Pseudoalteromonas sp. SG45-3. The sequence goes on from NZ_JACJEN010000007.1 coordinate 104,899, forward strand.
CTGATGCTCTTCCAATAGAAGATTTTCACTTCTTAAATCAGTGTCCGTGTCGGGAGTAAAAAACTATTAATTCGGACTCGTAATAGTTTAACTGATTCAAGCTATTACTCACCGTTACTGTAACGTTGAGTATATTTTAGAGGTATATGTATGGATGATAGTTTTGTAAAAGATTTGGATTCGTCTTTAGAAGTATTTAACACTTATTTTCCGAATGACAGAGATGATATAGTCATACTGCGTGGTCATCAAATAGCGGAAACAATGCTTTATAGTTTTATTCGTAAAACAGTTTCTAATCCGAAGCATATTGGGGTTTTGTGCCCATCCCCTCGAAATTAACCTTAGGTGATATTTAGAGTTTCAGATTATTTAATTTTAGTCTTTTCGAAACTTTAGAAATTGTTGAGCGAGAACAACCTAAAATGTTCTGAATATAGTCATAGGATTTTTTATCCGACAACATGCCTTCAACCTTTTGTTGTAATTCTATATCTATTGGTCGTCCACGATATCGACCTTCGGACCTAGCTTTAAGAATACCTTCTTTTTGTCGTCGTCTTCGATCTTCATAGTCCTTTCTTGCAATAGCTGCAAGCATGTCGAGCATCAAGTCATTTATAGCTGACAACATTCTTCCTGTGAATTCATCATTTACTACTGCAAATTGGTGACTTGTAGGTAAATCTAATGATACCACTTTTAAACCTTTTTCTTTTATGATGGATTTGAGCGAGTCCCAATCGTCATCTTTTAATCTAGATATCCGATCTATTTGTTCGACAAGTACTACATCACCTTTCTGGGCTATTTCTAGTAATCTAAATAATTCAGGTCTTTGAAGCGTGGCTCCAGATTCGTTTTCTGCAAAGAACGCAGAGATTAACAAATCATGATCGTTTGCAAATCGTAACAATGCGCTTTTTGCACGTTCCGCATCTTGCTCTTTGGTTGAGGCTCTTAAATATGCGTAAGTTCGAAAATTGATCAACAAGGAGATAGTCCATTTTACATAGTCTTATTATTATAGTCCATTATACATAGTTTCCGACATTTAATGGACTATTATATTACTTGACTTTAAACGGTCTCTTTGAAGTATACCCAAAATAAACCAAAGATTCTTATTAATGATTAACAGAAATAGTAGCATTAGGTACACCATTTCAAAAAGACAGTTCTATTGCATTATCGGATTTTGAACTAAGCGAATTATTATGGGGTTTTGTGCCTATCCCCTCGAAATCGGCATCAGTCGCGACAAAGTACAGTATCAATGTAACAATCTAATTTGCATTAGCAAATATCAGATTGGACTATCGTCGTTTCATAGTTTGAGCAAAGCTTACCGTCCTCTGTACTTTTATACCGGACCTTCTCGACATAAATTTTTAGTGATAATTTTGTGTCAATTCTACATACTCAATAGGCGGTGAATGACTACCATCGCAAGCATTACTCATTTTCTCACAGTGAACAAAAATATAATGGCTTAGGTAAGTTCTCAGTTACAACAAATGATCGCTTAAACCCTTCAAATTTCAGATTACACTTGACCACTTCATATTTATATGTGATATTTCACATATGTTAAATTTCACATGTATAAATTATGAATCCATGTACGTTTTTTAAATGCTTAGCTGATGACACGCGACTCAAGTCACTCCTATTAATCGCCAAGACTGGCGAGGCCTGTGTTTGCGATTTAATGGAAGCACTGGCGCTAGACCAACCAAAAACATCACGCCATTTAGCACAATTGCGAAAATGCGGCATTCTTACGGATGAAAGACGCGGCAAATGGGTGTTCTACAAACTACACCCAACGCTTCCTGCGTGGGCACACGATGTCATTGTGAATGCCGCTGAGCACAACGATACATACTTTGGTGATGCACTAAAAAAATTGGTGTCGTCGCAATCTTCAACACTCTCTTGCTGTTAATTTAAGGCCAACACATGAAAATTCTCTATATTTGTACGCATAATCGATGCAGAAGCATTTTATCTGAAGCCATCACTAACCAGATTGCGGGGGGTGTGATTGAAGCGAAAAGTGCAGGTAGTCAACCCGTTGGTGAGGTGCATCCTTTATCGCTTAAGTTTCTTGCGCAAACAGGCTATGCCATTGAGGGTTTACAAAGCCAATCATGGGATGACTTTGCAGATTTTCAGCCTGATGTCGTGGTCACGGTATGTGACTCTGCCGCAGGTGAAACGTGTCCACTGTATTTTGGTAATAGCCTGAAAGTGCATTGGGGCTTGAGCAACCCATCCAAAATCGAAGGTTATGTGGCACAAATGGAAGAAACATTTTTAGCCTGTATCGATGAAATAGCGCAGCGAGTGCAAAAACTCAAGAGTATTGCCGAGCAAAAATTAGATAAAGACGCGCTTAAGCAAGCCCTTGCTGAAATAGGTGTGCGCTAATGACAATGCAAGATACCACTATGCCTAATATTGAAAAGCATCTTTTAGATACGCCCAGCACCGACAAAATGAATATCAATACATCAGTGCATAAGCCTAGAATATTGCTGTTATACGGCTCGCTAAGAGAGCGCTCTTTCAGCCGATTAGCCGTTGAAGAAAGTGCACGCTTGCTGACGGCATTTGGTGCCGAAACGCGTATTTTTGACCCCAAAGGCTTACCACAGCCTGATACGGAGGATGAAACACATCCCAAAGTCAAAGAGCTGCGAGAGTTAATGGTATGGTCTGAAGGCCAAGTGTGGTGCTCACCTGAGCGTCATGGCGCGATGACGGGCATTATCAAAAGCCAAATTGACTGGGTGCCACTTAACATGGGCGGTGTGCGCCCAACACAAGGAAAAACCCTTGCCATCATGCAAGTATGTGGCGGCTCACAATCCTTTAATGCGGTGAATCAAATGCGCATTTTAGGACGATGGATGCGCATGGTTACAATTCCTAATCAATCCTCGGTTGCCAAAGCCTTTTTAGAATTCGATGACGATGGTCGCATGAAACCGTCTCCGTATTACAACCGCATTGTGGATGTGATGGAAGAGCTGATGAAGTTCACGCTATTACTGAGAGATAGTAAAGATTATTTTGTTGAACGTTATTCGGAGCGTGTTGAAACAGCTGAGCAAGTGAGTCAACGCGTTAGCCAAAAGTCATTATAAGGAGTAAATCATGGGATTGTTCGAACGTTACTTATCGGTATGGGTTGGCCTTGCCATCATAGTAGGCATAATAGCTGGCACCACTGTGCCCGACGCTTTTGCTGTGATTGCGCAACTTGAATATGCGCATGTAAATATTGTGATTGCAGTGCTCATTTGGTTAATGATTTACCCAATGATGGTGCAAATTGACTTTACATCTATCAAAGATGTCGGCAAAAAACCCAAAGGCCTGATCTTAACCCTAGTTATCAATTGGTTAATCAAGCCTTTCACAATGGCCTTTCTTGGCTGGCTGTTTTTTAAAGTGTTGTTTGCTGATTGGGTTGACCCAGCCACTGCCACTGAATACATCGCTGGAATGATTTTACTGGGCGTTGCCCCCTGTACAGCCATGGTATTCGTGTGGAGCCAATTGACGAAAGGTGATGCTAATTACACCTTAGTTCAGGTGTCCATAAATGACATTGTTATGATTTTTGCCTTTGCACCTATTGCTGGTTTACTCCTTGGGGTGACGGATATTACTGTGCCATGGGACACCTTGCTGTTGTCGGTGGTGCTTTATGTACTTGTTCCCTTAATAGCGGGAGCGTTAACCCGTAAAAAGCTGGACAACGGTAATGACCACTCAAAAATAGACTCATTTCTTGCCAAAATGAAACCATGGTCAATTATTGGTTTACTGACAACAGTGGCATTACTATTTGGTTTTCAGGCCGAAACCATTTTATCCAAGCCTGAAGCCATCGTGTTAATTGCTATTCCTTTGTTGATACAAACTTACGGTATTTTTGCGATTACCTACTACATGGCAAAGCGTATGAAACTACCTCACAATGTGGCCGCACCCGCAGGTATGGTTGGCTCCTCTAACTTTTTTGAGCTTGCAGTTGCTGTGGCGATTTCACTCTTTGGTCTTCACTCAGGGGCTGCGCTTGCCACCGTTGTTGGCGTGTTGGTAGAAGTGCCCGTGATGCTATCGCTTGTATGGTTTGCTAACCGCACTAGGCATTGGTTTGCGTAATTGGGCTTTAACTAAGGAATAAACATGATTGTTATTTATCACAATGAAGCATGCGGCACGTCGCGAAACGTACTAAACATTATTCGCGACGCAGGCTACGAGCCTATTGTTATCGACTACCAGAAGGAAGGTTGGACAAAACCGCAATTGCTTGGCTTATTTGCAGCAGCAAATTTGACACCTCGCAAGGCGCTTCGTACGAGCAAGTCACCAGCGGAAGCGCTTGGACTGCTGTCTGAAGATGTAAGCGATGAAGCACTCATTGAAGCCATGCTAGAACATCCGATTTTGGTCAATCGCCCCATAGTATGCACCGCAAAGGGCGTAAAGTTATGCAGGCCAAGTGAGCAGGTATTAGATGTCTTAGAGAATTGGCCGCAAGGCCCTTATCACAAGGAAGATGGGCAATTGATATTAGATGAACTAGGCAACGTGGTGAAATGATAGCTTGCGTTGATTGTGGCGCTCAAGGCTTTCAACCTAACTCGGCACATCACGCAGCAATTCAATGATAGGCAAATATAATGTCACATCCTTATGATATTTTAACGCTTGATAGCGGCGCACAGCTCATTTTTACCCCGTGTTCTGGCACGAAGGGTGCTAATTTAGTTGAATCTATTTCAACACTCAAGCGAGCCGGGGCGGACATGCTGATAACATTGATGTTTGATGAAGAAATGGAAAGAAACAATGTCTCTTCGTTATCTTCCGAATGCGAAAAACAGGGTGTTAAATGGATTCAACTCCCCATTATTGATGATGAAGCACCGAATAAACTATTTGAGCCTCTATGGGATGCTCAAAAACCCAATATTCTATCCATAATAAAAAGCAAAGGGACTATTGCAGTTCACTGCAAAGGTGGTACTGACAGAACAGGGTTGGTCATTGGCCTTATTCTTCTATCGTTAGGCTGGCCTTGTGAAAGAGTGATTGAAACAGTTCAAAAAATACGCCCCAAGGCGCTGAAAAATAATGTTCAACTTGATTATTTAAATACGTTCGCCGCAAGCAATAATAGCAGTTAACGTGTCTTGAAAGGCGACATGTGTAAGACCGTATACGTCAGGCTAAAATATCGGCAGAAATCTAAAGAGTAGCGAATGAAAAAGATTATCAAAAAACATGATTGTATTGCTTGTTTTAGGGATTTTGTGCCCATCCCCTCGAAATCGGCATTAGGATGAAATATTAACTTTTTTAGGATTATCTTCATTTAGAATTTTATAAACTGTAGATCTGCCTATTCCTAATTCCTTAGCTATATCAGTGGCTCCCATATTATGAATTAATGTTGCATTAATCGCGAATAGTCTATTTCTAATTGTTCAAGCTCTACTGGCACGTAAAGTTTCCCTAAGAAAATTCTAATCATACTTTCAGATAAAAAATCATTTACATATAGATATTTGTATATATAATATTTCATATATACAAATATTAGGATTTACTATGAAAAGCCTGAAAAAGAAAAAAATCCTTTTCCTTTGCACTGCTAACTCGGCTAGATCTCAAATGGCTGAAGCTTTAATGAGACATAAAGCTGGTGACATATTTGATGTTTATAGTGCAGGAACTCAACCAGAGAAGGTTGATTATCGTACATTTGATGCATTAGATAAATTTGGATTAGATGCAAACGATTTGGTGTCTAAAAATGTAAATGTCTTTGAAGGTCAAACTTTTGATTACGTTATTACCTTATGCGATAAAGCCAATAATGAATGTCGCAGCTACCCTAATGCCGTTAAGCAATTAGCTTGGGATTTTCCCGATCCAAAAGAGCGTTCGGGTAGTAACCCTTTTTCTACAACATTAAACGAGCTTAACAACCGTCTATCGATGTTTCTTTTGGTTGAAGAAAAGGACGCTAAGATCAGTTGTGGTGATACAAAAACCTCAATTGATGTCGAAAGTGACGAATTTGAACCCATCTCCTTTTATAAAAGCCTAACCGATGATATCCGACTGAAAACGTTAATGTTGACGCATTATCATGGTGAACTTTGTGTTTGCGAATTAATGGAGGCGTTGGAAGAAAATAGCCAGCCTAAGGTATCACGTAATTTAGCTGTTTTGAAAAAAGCTAAGGTGATAACTGATAGAAAGCATGGTCAGTGGGTGTTTTATCGTATTAACTCTGAGCTGCCATTATGGGCTAAATCTGTTATTGCACAAACCACAGAGAATAATGTTCCTCTGATTAGTAACGAACTTCAGCGTTTAGCTAACATGCAAAATAGACCTGATAGAGCGAGTTTCAGTAAATAATTATTTAAAGGATTGAACAATGGTATTTTTGAGCGTTATTTATCAGTTTGGGTTGGCTTAAGCATTATGCTTGGTGTGGTATTAGGCTTATGGCAACCTGATGCTTTAGTCTCTTTAGCTGTAGTCGTTTCAGGGATAGTTTATTTTAAATGGCAATTGCCTTGGCTCGACCCGATGATGAGTTTACTCGTTGCTTTAGTTGTTGTAATTGGAACTTGGTCATTATTTAAAAGTACTGTCCACCTTATGTTTGATGGAGTTTCCGATGGTGTTGATGTGAAAGCAATTACCGCTTACTTAAAAAGTCACTCAGATATAGCGAGCTTCCATGATTTACATATTACCGCAATTTCAACCAGTGAAAATTCATTTAGTGTTCATATAGTCAAACATGAGGACTGGATAATTGATGGGAATTTACTCGATGAGATAACGTCTACTATTCAACATGACTTTAATCTTTCACACGTCACCATTCAAATAGAAAGTAAGTCTTACTCTAACGCCTGTAAATCAATACATTGCACAGATAATTAACGATAGGAAAAATAATGTCACATCCTTTTGATATTTTGCCTCTTAAAAACGGTAGCCAACTTATTTTTACCCCGTGCCCTGGCACGAAAGACTCTATTTTAGTTGAGTCTATTTCAACACTTAAACAAGCAGGTACTAGCATGCTTATTACGTTGATGTTTGATGAAGAAATGGAAAAACACAATGCACACTCTCTGCCCGTTGAATGCGAGAAACAAGGGGTTGAGTGGGTTCAATTACCCATTTTAGATGATGCTGCCCCAAGCCAAGCCTTTGAATCTCAGTGGGATGCTCACAAAGCTAACATTTTAGATGTGATAAATAATAAAGGCACCATTGCCGTTCATTGCAAAGGTGGCTCAGGCAGAACAGGGTTAGTGATTGGGCTTATTCTTTTAGCTTTTGGGTGGTCTGGTGAAAAGGTAATTGAAGCAGTACAGGGAATACGACCTAAAGCACTAAAACATCCAGTTCAACTCGATTACTTTAATTCATATTTATAATTTTAGGACACACTTATGACGATTAAAATTGGTATTAACGGCTTTGGCCGTATGGGACGTTTATCAATGCGTGCAGCATTTGATTGGGATGATATAGAGATTATTCAAATCAATGATCCTGCGGGAAATGCTGAAACACTAGCGCACTTAATGACGTTTGATTCAGTACATGGGCGTTGGCATCATGAGGCTACTCATGAAGGGGATTCAATAGTTATCAATGGTAACCTTATACCTTGTACGCAAAACAAAGCCACCCAAGATACTGATTGGTCTGGTTGCGATGTGGTTATTGAGGCATCAGGAAAAATAAAAACTAAAGCCCTGTTACAAGCCTATTTAGATCAAGGTGTAAAACGTGTGGTGGTTACAGCCCCTGTGAAGGAAGATGGTGTATTGAATATCGTTATGGGAGTGAATGATGAACTATACGATAAAGCTATTCATCCTATCGTTACGGCAGCTTCATGTACTACTAACTGTTTAGCACCAGTGGTCAAAGTTATTCATGAAAAAATTGGCATTAAACATGGTTCAATGACAACTATTCATAGCATAACCAATACACAAACCATTTTAGATGCTCCTCATAAAGATTTACGCAGAGCACGCTCTTGTGGCACAAGTTTAATACCAACAACAACAGGTTCTGCTACGGCAATTACGCATATTTTTCCTGAACTTAAAGGGAAGCTTAATGGTCATGCGATACGAGTCCCTTTAACCAATGCATCAATTACAGATTGTGTATTTGAAGTAGCTCGCGGTACAACGATTGAAGAAGTAAACCAATTACTTAAACAAGCATCAATAAGTGAGTTAAAAGACATCATGGGATTCGAAGAACGTCCACTAGTATCTATTGATTATAAAACTGACCCTCGTTCAAGCATTATTGATGCATTATCAACGATGGTAGTAAATGATACCCAAGTAAAGCTTTATGTCTGGTATGACAATGAATGGGGTTATGCCAATAGAACGGCTGAGCTAGCACGTATGGTTGGTTTGGCGGACAAAGGTTAATCATGGGGCTTTTATCACTCAAAGCGTTATCACCACAAATTAAACAATATTTGGTGATAACGGGTAATTATTGGGCGTTTACTTTAACCGATGGCGCACTACGCATGCTCGTAGTGCTGTATTTTCATCAGTTAGGATATAGCCCTTTAAATATTGCCATGCTGTTTTTATTTTATGAAATATTTGGTGTTATCACTAACCTTGTTGGGGGTTGGTTAGGCGCAAGGCTTGGTCTCAACAAAACCATGAACATCGGCCTAGCCATACAAATAATTGCTCTTGGCATGCTCGCTGTCCCTGCTGAAATGTTAACAGTTATCTACGTAATGGCGGCACAGGCATTATCAGGTATCGCCAAAGATTTAAATAAAATGAGTGCGAAAAGCTCGATAAAATTACTTGTGCCAGAAGGCGCTGAAGGTAAGCTTTATCAGTGGGTTGCACTTCTTACAGGGTCTAAAAATGCGCTAAAAGGTGTAGGGTTCTTTCTTGGAGGTTTGTTACTCACCTTGCTTGAATTTAAAGGTGCAATCATCTTAATGGCTTCACTATTAGCCATCGTATGGGTATTTAGTTTAATCGCATTAAAAGATGATATGGGCAAGGCGACAAATAAACCTAAATTTAATGATATTTTCTCTAAGAGTTCGTCAATAAACATTCTTTCTGCTGCTCGAATGTTTTTATTTGGTGCAAGAGATGTTTGGTTTGTCGTAGCGTTGCCCGTCTTTTTAGCTGTAACCTTTAATTGGGATCATTGGTGGGTCGGTGGCTTTATGGCAAGCTGGGTCATTGGTTATGGCATAGTACAATCTATTGCCCCTTATTTTACAGGAAAAAAGCAGGGTAAAGTGCCAACGGGTAGAGCCGCATTTGTATGGGCAAGCTATTTAACATTAATACCTGCTGTGATTGCTTTGGCCTTACATTTTAATTTTCACATTCAAGCTTCAATCATTATAGGGCTACTGATTTTCGGGGCTGTTTTCGCCATTAACTCTTCTTTACATAGCTATCTCATCGTCAGCTATGCAGGTAGTGACGGTGTATCGCTTGATGTTGGTTTTTACTATATGGCTAATGCGATGGGGAGATTAATTGGTACCGTACTTTCAGGTTGGGTATATCAAGAATATGGTCTTGAAGCCTGCCTGTGGATATCAAGTTCATTTGTGGCTATGGCATCCTTGTTATCGTTAAAGCTTCCAATCGAATCAGAGTAAAACGAATTTTGTTAATTCGGGGAGGCACTGAATAATGTACAAATGAATATGGGAAGATTTAAATGGAATTGCATTATCAAATTTGAACTAATTGTTCAATTTGCTTAGTAACTAGCTCTAAGTAGGCTTTCTTATGTTGGATTTTAATATTCAGTAGATTAAGTGTTTCGTCTGGAATGTTATTGTTGTCAGCATTTATAGCCATTAATAAAGGCTTAATATCAAGAAGCAGGAGACCTGCTGCTCTAGCTGTACGAATAAACCGAAGACGTTTCAATGCACATAAATTATAACGACCGTAGCCTGATTTGGTTTGCTCATTGCAGTGTAATAAGTTTTCAAGCACATAGTTCCTGACAGTGTGCACCGTAGTTTGAGCGGCATTTGCTAATTGAGAAATACTTAATGGAAAGTCTAATAATTCATCGTCTGCTCGGATAAAACCATTAAAGTCCGGGATTTTATTTAGAAAAGAGGCATGTTCAATAGGGATATTTTCAATTTTTTGGCTGTTCATTATCGTTTCCTTATTTGAAATAAATGTTGATACTAAATTTTATAGCAATAAATATGTAATTTATTGATAAGCCTTTTGACCTTAAAGAAGTGGTAACTAAAAAACCAAATAGTTACCACCTAAAACAATAAATTATAAATTATTGGTAATATCGAATATGAAACGTTAATACTCGATATAACAAAGGAGTATTCGACACCTTATAGTGACGTTATTTCATCAATGACAACACGCTTTTTCGTCATTGGAAAACAGTCCTTTGAAGTCTGTTTTTCCTGACATTCTGTCGATATAAAACTGAGGATCATTTTGGAATGTATCTAAACAATAAGGACAGCGACAAAAGTGCAATTCATGGTCGTTAAACTTAAAAGGTACGGTTAGCCCCACTGGTTTTTCTGCCAAACACGTAGGGCAAACTTTTATATCCAATGTTTCCCTCAGATATTTATCTGTTTTTTTTTGAAAAATGGCTAAACATCCCTGACAACAAAAACAATATTCAACAGATTTGTACTCTATCTTTGGTGCTTGCGAAATATTGATCCCTAATCTGATTAGCGAACAGCCACAGGTTGAGCATATCATCATTGATATTTCCTATTGGTTGTTTAAAAACAAAATGGTTTAACCCGCGCAACACGATAAATCTTTAACATCTTTGCTAAACGTTTGCGCACATAGTTTTAAACCCTCAACCATCGTTAAATAAGGGAATAGTTGCCCTGCAAGGTCATCTACCGTCATCTTATTATGAATAGCAAGTACAGCACTTTGGATTAATTCCCCACCTTCATGAGCGAGTATTTGTGCGCCAAGAATTTTACCTGTCGGTTTGTCAGCGACGAGTTTAATAAACCCATCCGTTTCAAAATTAGCTAATGCTCTCGGTACGTTCTCCATATCTAGCACACGGCTAATAACATCAAATCCCTCTGTTATGGCTTGCTCTTGGGTTAATCCCACCGTTGCTACTTGTGGATCTGTGAAGATAACAGCAGGCATCGTCGACAGATCAAGCCTAGCATCACCACCCGTCATATTTATACCTGCTCTACTACCGGCAGCGGCTGCTACGTAAACAAATTGTGGCATGTTAGAGCAGTCACCTGCGGCATAAATATTAGCCGTTGATGTTTCCATTTTATCATTGACAACGATGGCACCATTCTTCTGTGTTTCAACACTAATATTTTCTAAACCAAGCTGAGCCGTATTCGCATGGCGACCTGTACTAACAAGTAATTTATCAGCTGTTAATATTCCCTCATTAGTCTCTAATGAGAACAACTTACCATCATAGGTTACGCTATTTGCTTGGGTATTTTTTAACACTTGAATGCCTTCTTTTTCAAAACACTCGGTCAACCTCTCCCCCAATAAAGGATCCTCTGCATACAATAACGTATGGCGCGCTAACACTGTGACATTACTTCCTAAACGGCGATATGCCTGTGCGATTTCCAATGCAACTACCGATGAACCTATCACTATTAGATGTTCAGGTAATTCTTCTGAAAACAATGATTCAGTCGATGTCCAATAAGGAGTATCAGTTAGACCATTAATCGCTGGGATCGTAGGTGTAGAACCCGTAGCAATTAATATGCGATCAGCAATAAGTTCTTCTTCAGAGCCGTCTGCTTTGTTGACTATTAAAGTATTTTCATTTTTGAAACGCGCATAACCTTTTAATAAGGTTAATGCAGGGTTTGACTCTAAAATACTGATGTATTTAGCACCACGTAATTCATCAACGCGCGCTGTTTGTTGATGTGCTAGCAGAGAACGGTTTATTTGAGGGTTATTGTTTTCAAGTCCATCAAATGGGTTTTCTCGTTGTTGATGCGCTAATTGCGCAGCACGAATAAGTATTTTTGAAGGGACACAACCGACATTGACGCAGCAACCACCAATGACCTCTGCACCTTCAATAATGGTTACTCTAGCCCCACCTTCTGCCGCCTTAATCGCACTAGCAAAAGCACCCGAGCCACTACCTATAATAGCGATGTGCAATTGCTTCTTTTGCTCTAAAGAGTTAGACGAACAACAATCTTTTTCATTAATATCTGACATTTATATTTCCTTAATTCTTTATTTTCAATTTAAGCAGGACACGTTTCATCATCACAGCGACGACTTACAGGAGAAACCATATCCCATATTGAAACCGCAACCATTAACCCTAGCCCTGTATAAGTAGCGTATGAACTCCATTCATATTCAAACCAAGGGTATAAGGACAATAAAACTAAAATCGGGCCAATTGAACCGAGTAAACTACGGTGCCACTGGCGATGACTAAGCCAACCTAAAAGATTCATTGCTAAGGCTAATGAGGCAAATAATGGAAATAAAGTATTGACGAATAATCCTTCCCATTGACCTAAAAACCCCATACCTAATGCCGCTGCAATGTTGGCAATAGCAGGGAAGCACATGGCACAGCCCATTGCCGAAACAACCGCGCCTAAAGATCCTGTTTTATCGCCAAGGCGTGTTAAAAGCTTTAAAGGATTAAACATAACTTACCTCTATTTTTTCAATGTAGACGGATAACCCGCATTGGTTGTTGCTTTTATTAAGGCATCAACATTGGTTTTGGCATCATCATAAGAAACCACGGCTAACTTGGTTCCGTAAGTGACTTCGGCTTTTTCTACACCCTCGACATTTTTTAGTGAATGTTTAACCGTTATTGGGCATGTAGCACAATTCATCGTGGGTACGTCAAGCGTAACCGTTTGCGTTTCAGCAAAAGCACTGATGCTTGAAAGAGAAAGTAAACAGCTTAATAGTAATTTTTTCATAGGTGATCCCAAATTTTAAGTAGTGTAAAAGTAAGTGGTTTGATAAAAAGTTAAGCGAACCAAAGTATCCAGTAATTGCTAGTGACCAAAATAAGTGCAGTTAATGCACTAAGCCAAAAGATAACTTTACGGCGCTGTTGTGTTGCTGGTACCGCACAGGCGGTATCAGGTTTACATTCTTCTACAGGACGGTAAATCTTCCAGCCTGAGTAACTAAATAACAGCACCACAAACAGAACAAATACGGGTCTGTAAGGTTCAAATGCGGTTAAATTACCTATCCAAGAGCCGCTTATGCCAAGTAGTAATAACACTAGAGGCCCGACACAACATACCCCTGCGCCTATGGCTGCTAAAATGCCGCCTATCATTGGAAAGTTTGATGTTTTCTGATTCATATGGATACCTCATTAAGTTATGATATCAATGTAATCCATGTACCTAGGTACGGAGTCAAGAGCCTTTTTTATTAAAGTAATAAAATGTATTTTGACCATGCTCAATATGACCTTGATTTTGATCAGGCTCTTTCATGTAGCGCAATAGTGATATGCAATTTGAGGATAAAACGAAGCCGATAGTTCGACATAGGAACAATGGGTAGGTTTGGCCGTGCTGATAACTTTTTTTAAGTGACAGGCAGTATAGAAAAGTTAGCTGATATTAGACACGTTATGGCTGTAAAGAATCGATAATAGGGCAACACGTATCATCCTCGTTACTTTGACATTGGCCTATATGCTCTAATAATGCTTTTTCTAAAAGTAATAAATCGGCTTGTTTGGTTTGAATAGCCACTAATTTTTTTTTCGCTAACTCTTCTACTTGGTTACAGGGACTATCATTAAGTGAAAGTAATCCCTCTATTTCACTTAAGGTGAACCCTAACTCCTGAGAACGCCTAATGAAACGAATTCTATTTACCGTTTCTGTTGAATATTGTCTATAACCCTGTAAAGGTTTAACGGGTTGTTTTATTAGTCCCTTACGTTCATAAAAACGCACGGTTTCAATATTTATCCCGATTTTCTTTGCTATTTTACTGATGGTTCTAGACATTAATTGTCCTTACTGAAAATATCATAGTGTTAAATACATTTATTATTGTAACTTGTTTTATCCGTTCTTTGTGTTGCTAATTGACTCGATACCGTTGAGTAAACCAACTAAATCTATTTCTTTACGATCTTTATTAAAGGCATATTCGCCATTCAGATTAATATGCTGCCAAGCAACAGGCGATAGTCTAGAAATAAGTTCAACCACGTCTTGCCTGCCGTTTCTTTCTTGTATTTGCAAAAATGCCGAAAGTAACGCTGAATTATAATAAATGATGCAATTAGAAATGAGCCTAGCGCAGTCGTTCCATTGAGATACTTGGTAATCATTCCCTCCACGGAATTTGTTACCATTAACTGAAGTAATTGCCCGTTTTAATTGATGGTATGCTTCACCTCTGTTCAATGCTTGTTGAACATAATGGCGCAGTGTTGAATTATCAACATACTCCAGAACATAGATGGACTTAATTAAACGGTCGTTTATTTACATAAAAATAAGAAAGGCTTAAATCCCAGACGAGGATATCCGAGAGTACTATTATGCTAGAGGCTTAGCCGAACTTAGTATCTATCAATTAAAGTACTCATAAAAATTATTACAAACTAATAGTCACACTTAAGTACTAAGCGGACTTCTTTATTATATATCTCAAGTAGTTGATCAATAATTTTTATCTTTTTCTTGAGGAGGCTGCATTTGTCTTCTAAAAGGGCATGAGCAGGCTTCATTATACCTTCTAAATTATGGCTATTTTTATATGATTTAGAATACGCTTTAAGTGCCTTATCATATTCTAACATTTCAAAAATAAATCTTGATCGTTGTGCACGGCAATCTTTTATGAATTCGACCTGTAACCAAGCTCTTGTCTTAATAATGTCATAGCTGTCGTAAAATAAATGTGTTTTTTTATAAATCTTGAACTTATTATTTATAACTATTGATTCTTCTAACTGACCTTTTTTAGTCAACTGCTTAACATAGCTAGACACTTTTCTCTGTATCTCTGAGAGTTCAAAGTGTTCTGTTTTTGTTAAACAACAAAAACCAACACTTATCTCTTTCAAAGTAAAGTTGTCTACATTACTCATACTAATAACAGTGTGAAAAAATGAATCCAGATTTAAATCCATGTATACCCTTAAATTATGATATATAGTACATATTATATGTACTATAGTACATATGTGAGATACTAACAATATGGGATCATTATCTTTTTTAAGATTCGGATCCTAGTTAAATGCGATCAGTTATAGAGATCATTGGTAAAAATATAAAACTAGCTCGTGTAAAGAAAGATTGGAGCCAAGCCGAACTAGCACATTTATTAAATGTGGAACAGAGCTATGTTAGCAGGGTTGAATCAGGAGCTGTGGCAATCTCATGTGAGAGAATATATGAAATAATGCACTTATTAGAATGTGATACAGACGATATATTTCCATCAATATCTACAATAAAGAACAAAACTAATTAAAAAGGCTATACAAAATTCCGGTATATCCCCTGAAGTGGAGCTAGCATGAAACAGGAATTAAGTAAGTCGAACAGAGTGGCTTTTGAGACCTTTTTTAAAATTATGGAAACTTGGGCAGTCCCTCAAGACACTCAATTAATCTTACTAGGAAACTTACCCTTATCAAATTTTTTAAATGCTAAAAAGGGAAAGTTTACAGAAATAAATTTAGATGTAATCAGAAAAATTGCATGTTTAATCGGCATATATAAATTTTTGAGAATATTATTTCACTCTAAAACTCAAGCCGATACCTGGATACATAGACCTAATAAGGCTTTTGAAAACCTCTCGGCTTTAGAGTTTATGTTAAAGGATGACAAAAAAAATATCGATCAAGTTTATATATACCTCCGTGCACAACTAGTTTAGATATAAAGGTTTCTATTTACTAATGATGATTTCGGACCTAATGACTCGTCGACTTACTGAATACAGATAATAAAGGTTCTGTAATGCTGCGAAGCCTTACTCACAAGCAGTCCCATCCCCGTCTCTGTCATTCATATACTCGTAGGCAGGATGATCAAAGGAAACGGGGAAAATTCCATGTTCTCTTGCTTCGGAACAATTAATTCGACCATTATTATTTGTATCATATAATGTGAGCACGTCGTTTTTTTTAGATGAATACTTATTACTAGATCCTTCATCTGGATAAAAAATCATTTCAACACTATCATATTTAGATAATATAGATTCTAAAGCGTCAGCTTCATCTTTATCTACACCTAGCCCATACTTCTTTTTTACTTCTATAATTCGGTTTGCAAACCAGCACTTATTTCTTTTCAGCAACCATTCAGAAGCGTCAAAATCGCACTTTCCTCCTTTGCCACATCGATTGTTCTTCGGTGACGCAAGAGTTAAATTTAAAGGATCAGTTGCAAACTGTATCCGTCTTTTTTTCGTCGCACTGCATAGACCGCTATCATGACCTTCAGATGCTGCAACAATGTGTTCAATGTCTGTCATTCTATCATTATAAAAATACTTTCCTGAATATGGTCCATATCCAGCCCTCCCATGCTTCTCACGATCTTATCCTCTAAACTCTGAGTATAAGGGTATTGGTCTCTTTTATTATAGGGTGAACATCTGTGTTCAGGCTTAACAACAAGACCATTCAAAATGCTTTGACCTGCATATGAATAAACTGAAAATATAATTATAAAAGTGAGTGTTACTAAGTACTTCATAGTTATACCCTGTATAAATATCTGAATTATCAACCTGCGATGAGCTCAATTGAAGGGATTCACGCCTAATAACTGTTGCGTAGCCGGAAGCACAAAGTTTATCGTAATCTGTTAAGTCTCATTCAAAATAAACCTAGAGCTTAGAACTGTATACTCAACCAGTATTAGTATGCAAAAAGTACATTTTTTGGTACGATATATAAACAAAACCATCCTAAAGGTGACATATGGGTAGAAAACGAGTGACGACAACAGGCGAAAACTCCACTGGTCGTAATACGACTTTCCACGATAATTACACTAATAACGACATGACAAGAAGTCAGTTTGTTAAGAAAATTGAACATGGTAATTATAGTAACTACCATGTTCGTAAAATCAATGGTATCAAAACACCTGTATCTAACCCTGATAAAAACGTTAACAATAATCTAGATTAGTTAAAAGAAAGAAAGGACTCTTAACTCCCATTCTTGCAGCTATACCCCATTAGCACATTGTACTAGTAGAATGATAGCTTAGATTACGCTCTACTACCTGCTGATAGAGAATTGCGGACAGTCTATCTGAAGTTATATTTGAACCTTTTACAGTGACTTATTCTAATTTATTACTCATTTTATATTTTGTAATTTAGTTAAACCTAATAAAATTAGGTTAAATTTTAATATGTACAAGCATATGTAAAATGAGTTAAATTGCATCTAAATAACATGGAAAGTATTGCGGTAATCTAGAAAATATGAAAATTTCTTATCCTTCTCTTTTTAAATCAACAGGATTTAATGATATCGATAAAGCAGATATCTACAAAATGTTTGCTGAACCATTCCCACACTCAAAACGTCGTATTATGCTTACAACAAAGCTCCGAGAATACATAGAGCAAGTAAATAGTTTGGCTAATAGGGCTGGTGTAAATATTGAAATTTGGATCGACGGTTCTTTTACTACAGAAAAACTTGAGCCTGATGATATTGATCTTGTTATATCTGCAAAAACTTGCGAATTAGAATCACTACCGATAGAGTTGAAGGATGCTTTTATTACTCTAGTCGATAACAACCATACAAAAGTGAACTATAATTGTGATGTGTACTTTTGTAGTGAAGATGACGTAGTAAACCGTAGTTATTGGAGAGGGTGGTTTTTGTTTGATAGAGATGAAAAGCCTAAGGGTATTGCGAGGATTTTCTTATGATTAAAGATATGAAATTTGATTGCTTGTCTTCCAGACAATCACATGTAGAAGAGTTAATTGATACTCTAAATAAGAGTGACTCATTTTCTTCGAAACTTGCCAGTAAGTCATTGGACTATCATCTTAGTGATTTAAGAAATCAACAACAAGAGTCTTTAGATACTCAAAGCTTAAAAGAAGTATTAGAGGTTAGATTAATAGGTGCTTCTGTTAACTCTGGTTCAGCTCCTATTGAATTTATTTCGAAGCTACTAAAAGAGATCTCACTATCTATACACAGAGCAGCCAACAAAATTACTACAGGTAAAAACTCCAGTAAAACAACGAGTACAGTCAAAGATTTACTAAACCTAAGATTTGCAGGGACATCACCGGGCTCTACAAGAGTTGTAATGACAGCCGACTCAGTTGGTGATTTAGCTGGCAATATAACTCATGATACTTTTAAAGAACTTTTTAGCATTTTAGGTTCATCTGATGAAACTGACTTTATTGAGCATGCATCTAATATCGGTTCACACTCTTTAGCATCAATTCATACATTAATAACCGATATTAATAAACAAGGCTTATCCGTTAAGCTAAGCTGGCCTGACTCATTAAATGGTAGGGTTAGGGTATGGGACGGATCAAAAAAGAATATACATTCATTTCAGGAAAGATTTTCTTCTATTGATATACGTAGAACTGAAACGGCCAACATTTCTGGAAAAATAACGTTACTATCCCAACATGGTAAATTTAGTCTTCTCCAAGATAATGGCGAGGAGATAAAATCTACATACTCAAATGATTTACTTGCTCACGTTCAAGCCTTAAATATAGGCAATAGAGTATCAGCCACATTTCAAAAGAACTATATTGGAAACTCAAAGCTAAAAGTGGAAAAGGTTTCATATAGACTTTTAAGGTTTAAATAGTACTTCTAATAGCTCTATGCCTATTATTGCTACTAAGACTTTTCGTTATAGGCTAAATATGATAGCCCGCCGAGTATTCACTTTGCGGGTTAATTCATGGCCAAAGTACATATAACTTTTTGAATAAAGCTTCACCAGATTCTGGATAACAAAATGACAAGCAAATAGCTTTCTCATTTTTCCTGAACATATTATAAATAAAAATTATTCAAACGTTTAATCTTCTAACTGTAATTGTATTAAGTCGCTCTGTATATATTATGATTACCTTACTTACAGCAAGCTCGCAGTGAACTTAAGAGTGTTATTTTCATTCTATTCCTTTAAAAAACACTTTAGTTTAGCACCTAAATGAACAGATCGAGATTTGGAAAAATCTTTACTCAATGCATCTGAAAAAACACTTAATTTGCCAATAAAAATGACTTCTTTTTTTGCTCGTGTTATTGCAGTATAAAGCATTGTTCGATCTAAATTTAAAGTCCTATCTAAAGGAATAATGACACGATCAAATTGAGAACCTTGGCTTTTATGAATTGTCATGGCATATGCCAACTTTAATTCATTAATGAGTTCTATTGTTACTTCTCGCTCTGAACCATCGTCCCATAAAATCCGCCCAAAGCTCAAGGGAGTATTATCTTCCAAAGAGCGTAGTGCATGCCTTTTATATACTTTAATTACTTCCCCTAAAGAGCCATTCATTAAATCTAGATTATAAAAATTCTTGCAGCACATCACTTTATCACCTAGGCGAAAACCTGTTCTAAGAAAGTGATCAAACTCTTCTGTGACGATATGTATCTCAGGTCTATTATTAACAGATGAGCACAACTCATTAATAGAGTCCGCCATTTTATTAGTTGGGCAAATAATCTGTGTGATATTTGGTGATTCCCAATAAAACTCAGCTGCCAAAGCTTTGATTTTGCCAAAACCATTTACTTCAGTATATTTCACATCGAAGTGCTCTAATTCGGGCATAATACCTTGACGTACGGAGTTTGCCACAGATGGTATATTAGAGTTCTCCCCCTGACGTTTCACCTCAGTTAAAGTAGCCTTAGCAATGAGCTTCAATTGAATAAGTTCATGAAAGACTAGACCAAAATCTATCGGTGGTAATTGCCCCGTATCACCAAGCATTACTATTCGGGTTTTACTAGGGATAAACTTCAAGAGGCGATACATATTTGGTAAGTCCACCATAGAGCTTTCATCAATTACAACCGCAAATTCTGTATTTTGATTAAAATCAAATTTTCGTAAGAATCTAGCTATAGTAAAAGATTTATGACCTGTCGCCTCACTCATTCGTTTAGCTGCTTTCCCGGAAATAGCTAATTGAATTGGAGCTATATCCATGCTATCAAATACACGATACAGCACATCTAACAATGTTGTTTTTCCTACACCGGCACCACCATTAATAATACAAAATCGATTTTTATGCGCTTTATCTAAGGCGTTAATTTGACATGTCGTCAATGAAAAACCTTTCTCCCTCTCATACTTAAGTAATATGTCTGAAATACTAGTCTTTGCAATTAAGCTCTGAGAGGGAGTTTGAATCAATTTAGCTAGGGTCTCAGCAATAAAAGACTCCATCAAGAATGCACCATTACTTTGAAAAGCGCCTTCTTTTAAAAGAACGTAATTATCACAATCAATCTCTAGTACCTTTGATAATAGGCTTTCTTTTTCTATAGCTTCAATATTACCTGATGCCAGATACCGCCCCAGTGCCTCTACAATAGATTCATATGTTGCAACCGTGCTTCCACTATTCAATATATCGTAAAGCGCCGCTTCAATAGCTGCGGATACCCTAACCTGCGAATCTTCAGTAAAACCTAGTTTTTTAGCTATCCCATCGCATACAATAAAAGATAATCCAAAAGCAAGAAGCAGATATGGATCTTTATTCAATTTTTCGATAGTCTCATTCTGATAAAACTCAATTACCCTGAGCGATACTGAAACATCTAATCCTAGAGTTATATTACAATAGCGCATAGCATCAAGATTTAGATAGATCTGCCACGCATCAATAGCTCGAACAGCTGTTTCATAAGAAAGTACTTGAGTTAAAGCTTCAATGTCACCTTGAGTTAATAAATCACTCAGGCGCTCACCAAATACAGCCCAAAGCTTCTGCGCTTTGACAGGACCAATGCCTTTAAACCGACTACCAGTACCAATTAAATCTGCGATTAATGCGCCTTGAGGAGACAAAAAATCAATCTTTTTAGTTGTGACTAAGAATCGCTTCAATACTGAATCTGTAGTGATTGTAAGCTTTGCTTTAGGAGTAACATCCAGTAACATACCCTTTGTTATTGTAGAAACAATAACATCTTGATCAGAGTCTTCAATAAGAACAATAAAATGCTCTAGTTTATTAATTTTCTTGAAAGTTAACGGATCAATTTCAACACCATTAAATATAGCCCCATCTCTGCTGTGACAAGCACTACGTGTAACACGAATAGTAATAGGCCGTGCATATTGCATCATCATCGAATGAAACGTCCAAATCGTGTTAAATAATCAGAGCGAACATCTACTTTTGCTAACTGATTTTTTGCTGTTCGTAATTCAGTTTTCAAATTGTCAATTTTGGCTGATAATTCTGAAACTTGTAATTGGAGACTTTTAATTTCAGCATTTTCTACCTTAATTACTTCATCTCTTTTTACACTATTGAAATAATTAATATTACTATTATTCTTAGTTAATTTATCTCGTGATTGGTAAGGCAATTCAAGTATATACCCCTGAACTTTAAGTGCTTTAGCTTTTAAAATTATATAGCTTTTAATATGTTCATTTTGATATAAACTTGAACGGGCAATTTTTAACTCTTTGGCTATTGCATTTAAATCCAGAGATCCATTATCGATGTAACTCATCCAAGCTGCTGTATCTAATACTCCTATCAACCCAGCAACTTTAATAAGGTTTGCTTTACCTGATGGGTGCATACGATCTAAGTTAAAATCGGAAAGCTCGGCTTCTACATCAAATAAATTACTCATTAGCGACTCTTTTTTCTACCAGCTGTTTTAATTGATTCAGGTATCCGTGCGTTGAGCTCATCAATACTCAAATTAGCATTAGTGGCGTTGTACAACCAACGTGCATATTTTTTGTCATACTCCTTAAGTATGCTTTTAAGACGCTCACACTCACCTTTTCGTTTTATTAACTGAGCTTCCAAGTTTTCAATACGTTTTTCCGCAGTGACAACCTCTTTCTGCGTACCATTAATTTCAGAATAAGCATTAGAAATCACCTGATTGGCTGATAATGCCTGACGTGTAAAGCCACTCATTTCAGCCAATTTAGCCCATGTTACTTTGCCATTTTTAGAGCGAGAGGCAAGTAAGACAATTTGACTACAAATTTCTTTCTCTAACTCTGAGTTTAACCTAGCTTGTTTTTTCATATAGCCTCACACTTCGTTTTTCCTTCAGGGAAAACCTGTACACGCTCTCCGACAGCGATGCTATCATTACCCTCAATATCTAATGCTATCTTACACCCATTGAGAAGTTCTTCATGAGAAGCTAACCAGTTATTTGCATTATGATACTTCTCTTCGACTGAATCTTTAGCCGCTTCAACATGAAGCTTTTGCTGTTCAAAAATACGCTTTACTTCATGAATTTCTTTCTCACGTCCTTTAACGCGATAATACTCAGCGCATCCACGTAAACAAGCGTAATGCTTACCACAAGGACTATCGTTATAGTCATGCTTACATAGCCCTATCGCTGTTGTTAGTGTTGTCGTTAAGTCATCTATTGTGTCAATTGCTTCTTCTCGATCTACAAGCGTAAATAATATTGAAGCTTCTTTTGCTTGCTCACTTGAAATGCCTGATGAAGCAATAATATTATGCGCATGATCCATGACTACTTTAGCTTTATTAGTATGATCATATGCCTCGTTATCACCAATATATTTTCTCCCAAAATACCTAGCAACTTCAATTTCCGAAACCGTATCGCATAATTCCAACATTGTACTAAGGAAATGTCTGAACTGATGTGATGTGAGGCGTATAGGTGTATCTTCATATACCAAATTTCTACGTTCAAAAATACTTTTTACACCTAGCTCGGGACGACCTGAAATATAATCAGATATCTGTGTGTGTGTGATGAGAGTGAACTTCCATGCTTCTGTAGATTTCAGTGCATGGTGACGTTGGTGTTGTGTTACAAAAATCATACGATGTAACTTATCTGCCACTGTTGTATTCTTAACGACTGACCAGAGTTCTTTTATTGACTGTGAAGCCAAAGCAGCCGTCACACCTTTGACGTCTATAGGCGATATTGTAGCTACCTTTATTGGTTTTCCTTGAGCGCCTTCTACAACTCTAGCGTTAATTGTGATATTTCTTTTTCGCAGAAAAGTTTGAAAATTTGAATTACTGGACCACGCAAGTAGACGACATGCCTCAGAGGCAGGGATTTCATGTTGAAAATCAAGCTCAGGGAAAAAGTCATATTCTTTTTCCTCAAGCTGTTCTATACAGTTCCTAACTGGGGAGAGTAAATCAATGGCAGTCTGTAAACCTTTTACCAAAATTGGTACTAAGCAATCAACAACTGTTTTTGAGCTATATCCGCCTCCTTTTTTCGCTTTGTAACGTATTTCATGGACATTGAAAATTTCCAGCTTTCCAGTTAAAACATTACGTTCCTCAATTTCTCTTTCATATAAACAATCCACATCTAATGAAATAACCTCATCAAACCTAAAGCCCGTCGCAAACATTATTTCAACAATAGCTTGAAACAATGCATCATCGCCTTTCAGATCTGTATTGGACAGTGTGGCGACACAAATCAAGCTATACTTGGATGGTAATTTTTTAGCTCTTTCATCTATAGATGCTGAATCTATTTTTGTGTCACTATTAGTATGTGTTTTTCCACGTTTAGCCGTCTTTCTGAAAATTATTTTATACTTAGCTAATTTCATTCGATTTATAAACTTACAAATACCCTCTAGTTTGCTTCCGATACGATAAAATGTTGAAGCCGCCAGTCTCTTTTCTGCATCAAGCTCTGCTAATCTGAAGTCATTAGTGGAAAGCTCTGCTATTTTTTTGTTTGTTTGAGACAATACGTTGTCTAAATAACGATACGCATTAACCCAAATTTGTAATGTGCCAACATCTTTTTGTGACTCAATCTGAATTGCTGTAATATGACATTTTAGAACATTAGACAATTCAGCATGGTGAAAAGGTCGCATTTCCTTTCGTGAAGTTTTAACATTTACAGCTTTTTGGTTGTCTCGATTAAAATATATGTATTGTTCGTACCCAGCCTTCCGAGCTTGTGTTTTGCAAATTCCTTTAACATCCCAATATAAACCAGCCCAATCAAAGGAATCTTTGGATTTGAAAGGTGAGTTTTTTTTGTAAAACGTAACCAAATTATCGAGATTTGATTGGACGTCCTCTCCAGTACGGGGTAATAATGAGACAACATTACTCATATTTCACCTCGCTCAAATTTTTGTACAAACTGTGATGCAGCTAAAAAATCTTTATGCTTTAGTATTTCTATTGCATGGGATTCACCAAATGTACTTTTGGTCTCTTCAACAAATAGCTCAACCACTCCCTTATGATCAGCATCGTCAAAAGCTTCTAAAGACTGACATCCATAGCAACTTAGAGGAGGGTTAAGTCCACATGGCAAGATGCTGCCACAGCTACCAATGAGATGTAATGACTGATCTTTTGTAGGTGCAAATATTTGCTGACCTGATTGCGAAGCTTGGTCTGATGCAATAACTTTTCCTTTGAAGGCATCAAGAATATCACTTGCCTCTGTATTTAAAATATCTCCGAGTTTTCTTGCAACATGGTGAGTATGTCGGTAATAAACTTCCAGCTGCTGCAAATCGCTATGATCCATTAGTTCAGCAACAACCTTCAATGGAGTACCTTTAGCAATCAACTGCGTACAAAATGTTTTTCGTAAACGCCGATTAGTAACTTTGAAAGTAATAGAGAGCTTTTTATTTATAGCTTTTATTCGCTGATAAAAAGTTACTGGTCTAAGTCTTAAACTTCCATAATTATGTGTTTCTTTTGTTGCGGGGCATAATATGAAATGCTCAGGGTTTTCAGTGTAATTCTCTTTTTCTAAATAACGTTTTTTGAGGTCTTGAATCATTTTATATAGGGTCAATGTTATAGGTCTTTTTTTATATGTATTATTATTTTTAAATCCGCGCTGTTTTGCTCTGGGTAAAAAAATAAATGGAGCATTACCTTCTTCCATCATCACATGCTTAAATTGAAGCCTAATAACCTGAATATTACGAGCTCCTAATACTTGACCAATTTTTAGTGCAACTAATCCTTGATGTTCTTCAATTGAAAGCTCATTCAGCTTAACTTTAGATAGTTTTTCCCTAAATATCCTTTGCTCTTTAAGCATCAAAGGACCTCTATTTGGAAGCACCATTAAAACGTCTTTTCCTTTACCCTCATCAGACCCAAATCGAAGTGTATCTAAGTAGAGATCAAAGAAATCTTCATCAAAAAAAGGAAAATCTTCTTCTACAAACCAACCATAAATTATTCTCAACATGGATTTAGGGTTAGCGCTACGACTTTGTGTCATTACATCTCGAACTTGTTCATCAATGTGATCGTTAATCTCATCTTCATTTTTAAAAGCTTTGTTAAAGTGAAATGCCCTTAAAAGTAAAAATTGATTATATATCGTTTCATTTGCGTACTTTTTACAGGCAAATGAAATCCATGCTTTCGCGTGTTCAATAATTAAAGGATCAACTAATTTGAAATTAATAAGTATTCGCTCAGGAAGTAATCGGCAATCATCTCCAGTTAAATCAAGATGTTGCCCACTTTGAGTTATTGGATAAGGGTCATAAACTATCTCTTTATCTGAATAATCAAAAGTAGCAGTTGTTATCTGCTCATGACTCAGAACTACATTAGGTTTCATAAACTATAACTTCCTTTACTATTGAGTATTCTCTAATTCATCGTGGTAACTACTTAGGGCTTCAATACTTTGCTCTAAAGTAGCAAGCTTTTCATAATTTTCACTTTGTCTAGAATTCGGTCTCCAGCCACCTATAGAGTTTTTTATTTTTGTTTTTAGATCATCACTATATCCTTTCGAATACATCAAACGATCTAGGTTTTCAAAAAATGTGTGGCGCAAACGATGAGGCCCAAAAGTACCAAGGTCTGGTATCTTTACTTTTATGGCTTCAAAGATTGATGTTAATGCGGATAATGATAAAGGGTTATGTGGGTGGTGACTTGACAAGAAAAGAAAAGGTGGCTGTTTCATGGCTGCTTTAGGGATATTTCTGATAACCTTATATTCATTGACCAAATCAGCTAAATTAGATGAAATTGGAATAATCCGACTTTCAGTTTTTTCATGTGGAACTTCTGAACGAGGATCTTCATACATAACGTTTTGCGTAGTATAAATATATGGTCGTTCACCGTGTCCTAGTTTTGTTGTATGGCAATTATCGATTGTCAAAGAAAGAAGTTCACCTCGACGTATCCCAGTTTCATAACATAAACGAATAATAAGTTTATTTCGTAATGCGGTACTTCTAGACCAACCAAAATAACTTGGATTTTCAAGCCCTTTGTAAAGTGAAGATTGAAGTAAAGGAGAAAGTCCTGTAACGGATGATGATTTTGAATTTACCCTTTTACGACCCTTTAACTTTTTAAAAAGCCTTCTGGAAAGAACCTCAATACGTCTTATTACTGGATCACCAATACGACGTCGACTTATAGCTCTGCCAACTAAATAGTCAAAGTAATCTATGCATGCATCTACACGTTGATTGAAGTATTCTGGCTCGACTGTTCCACTAATGATAGGTGTAACTTTTCCTAACTCCTTGGAATACCTTTCAAGATGGCGAATAAAAGATATAAATAACTCACCTCTACTCAGTCCATAAAGCGAAACTTCTTCCTCTAGATCAATATCCATACGCTCAGCCCATCGTTCAATATGAATAATGTGTCGCGTAATGTTTAACTGCGTGCTGTCGGCTCGACCTGAAAGCTCTATTAGACTGTAGCGGCATATTCTATCTATAGGAACTCCGTTCTGATCTACGACAAGACAACCAATCTCATTAACACCATCCTTTCTGACTTTACGTATCTGCATAAATCAAATCTTTACAATATTAATTTGGTATATTTATAGCATACAAAAACACACTGTCAATTTAATTTTACAATGAAAATAAAAAAAGCCCTTTAAAAAAAGGGCCTTATCATAAAAGTTCTTTACACTTTAAAAGTTCCAGAACTAGAACGGGATATCGTCATCAAAATCAATGGTTGGTTCCATTGGGTTTGATGCACCACCTTGCGGAGCACTTTGTGGTTTAGGAGCGAAACCACCTTGCTGCTGCGGTGCACTATTTTGTTGTGGTGCAAAGCCGCCTTGCGGCTGGTATTGATTACTTTGCTGCTGTGGTGCTGGAGCCGGTTTTGGCTGCGCTGCAGGTGCTGCTTGCTGTTGTGGAGCATAACCACCTTGTTGCTGGTTATTTTGGCCTTGATTATTTTGACCGTAACCACCACTTTGTTGACCACCTTGCGGCTGATTACCTTGGTAACCACCACCTTGTTGGCCGCCTTGATTACCTTGGTAACCACCACTTTGTTGATCGCCACCACGTGCGCCTAACATTTGCATTTGACCAGTAAAGCCATCTACAACTATTTCTGTAGTGTACTTTTCTTGGCCTTGTTGATCGGTCCACTTACGTGTTTGAAGTTTACCTTCAACATAAATTTGTGAACCTTTACGACAATATTCACCAACAATTTCAGCTAACTTGCCAAAAAATACAACACGGTGCCACTCAGTTTTATCAACCATTTGGCCAGTGTTCTTATCTTTATAGCTATCCGAAGTTGCTAGGGTAATATTTGCTACACCGTTGCCGTTAGGCATATAACGAACTTCAGGATCTTGCCCTAAATTACCAACCAAAATTACTTTGTTCACACCGCGTGCCATGGAACCATCTCCTATAAATGTTAGATTAAACCAGCGACTTTACGCGCTTGGTCTAGGTCAAATTCTTTATCATTAATCTTTAAATAGCTGCGACTTTCATCGCGAACTACAGTTGCTTCTATTACACCTGGTAAAGCAACTAACTGAGAAGCAAGTACTTGAGCATGCTCTTCAGAATCTAATTTGGTCATTAAACTAATAACTTTACTTTTGGGTGGGACTTGCATTTTCCACGCAATAATAAGCCATATTAACCCAACAAGTGCCGCTGCCGCAAACACAGCTTGCGTCGTTGTAGTTTGTGCTACATAGCCACCTAACATACCGCCTAAAAAGGCCCCTAAAAACTGACTAGATGAGTAGCCACCCATTGCTGAACCTTTTTGGCTTGCAGGTGCTATTCGCGATACAAGCGCAGGCATAGTGGCTTCTAAAAAGTTAAACGCCACAAAATAAAGCAGCATACACACAGCAATGCCTACTACACTATTAACCCATACCGACATTGCTAACATACTAATAGTTAACAAGGCTACTGAGCCAATAAATGCTTGTTTTTCTTTCTCTTTTTTAATGGCCACAATCATTATTGGTACCATTAATAAAAATGCTAAAAATAGCACTGGAATATACAAATACCAGTGATGGTCAGCAACCAAACCATCTCTAATTAATTGACTCGGCAGTACCACAAAAATTGTGGTTAGCGTTAAATGCAATAACAATACACCTGCATTTAATCGTGCTAACTGAGGGTGTTTAATTAATTTTTTAATGTCGCTGAAGCTTGCTAATGTATCGCCTTTGGGCGCTTTATTTACCGCCTTTGGCACTAGCATGGTCACTATAAATATACCTAAGACTGCTAAAATAGCAGTCAACCAAAATACACCAGCAATACCCCACGAAGCGGCGACAATTGGCCCAAGTAACATAGCAAAGGCAAAGCTCATTCCTATGCTCATACCAATAACGGCCATTACTTTTGGTCGTTGCTCATCGCGGCTTAAATCTGAAGCAAACGCGAGTAGCGCACTGGCTATTGCGCCCATACCTTGTAAAGCACGGCCTACGGTAACCATTTGGATAGAGTCAGCTAATGCAGCAACTACAGAGCCAATAGCAAATACAACTAAGCCACCAACAATAACCTTTTTACGACCAATCTTATCGGATAATCGACCCATAGGTATTTGTAGTACAGCTTGCGTTAAACCATACGCACCAATGGCAAAACCAATCCAAATAGGCGAAAAACCTTCAAGCGATTGTCCATAAATAGCCAATACAGGCATCAGCATAAACAAGCCGAGCATTCTAAATGCAAACACACTCGCCAGTGATACAGCGGCGCGTTTTTCTCGTGAATTAAGTGAAGATGCGGTCATTATCTGCGTGATCTTACTCTATGAAAAATTGAGGTTGGGATTCTACCATAAGCTTGGCAATAATTAATCGCCTATAAGTAAGGATTTTTCATTGATCAAGGATTAATATTGCTTCGTATTATGCGATACTGAGTAAATAATTTTGGTAACAAACGAGATAGCATGGAAAACATTGAAGTCCGAGGCGCCCGAACGCACAATTTAAAAGACATCAGCCTAACCATCCCACGTGATAAATTAATAGTTATTACGGGTCTATCTGGTTCGGGGAAGTCATCACTTGCATTTGATACGCTTTATGCAGAAGGACAACGCCGATATGTTGAATCACTCTCTGCGTACGCAAGACAATTTTTATCGCTCATGGAAAAGCCTGATGTGGATCACATCGAAGGCCTCTCTCCTGCCATTTCTATTGAGCAAAAGTCAACGTCTCATAACCCGCGTTCAACCGTAGGTACTATTACCGAAATTTACGATTATTTACGACTTATGTTTGCCCGCGTCGGCGAACCACGATGTCCTACACATGATTTACCACTTGCTGCGCAAACCGTTAGCCAAATGGTAGATACTGTTTTGGCTCTACCTGAGGGCAGTAAATTAATGCTGCTTGCGCCAATAGTAAAAGAGCGTAAAGGTGAGCATGTTAAGTTATTAGAACAGCTATCTAGCCAAGGTTACATTCGCGCCCGTATAGACGGTGAAGTATGTGACTTGTCTGATCCACCAACGCTTGAGCTTCATAAAAAACATACAATAGAAGTTGTTGTAGACAGATTTAAAGTAAAAGATGGCTTACAACAACGCTTAGCAGAATCGTTCGAAACTGCACTTGAAATGTCTAATGGTGTTGCACATGTAGCATACATGGACGATAGCAGCGCTGAAGAGATTCTATTTTCAGCAAATTTTGCCTGCCCTACTTGTGGCTATGCAATGACTGAACTTGAGCCGCGTTTGTTTTCGTTTAATAACCCAGCTGGTGCTTGTCAAGCCTGTGATGGCTTAGGTATACGCCAATATTTTGATCCTAATCGCGTAGTGCATAACCCAGAGTTAAGCCTTGCTGGCGGTGCAATTAAAGGCTGGGATAAACGCAGCTTTTATTACTATCAAATGCTGCAAGCGGTTGCAGATCATTACAATTTTGATTTAGACGTGCCTTATCAAGATTTAGACAGCGACTCGAAAAAAATTATTTTAGATGGCTCTGGTAGCACTAAGATTGGGTTTAATTACCGTAACGACCGTGGCGATTTAATTACGCGTAACCATGAGTTTGAAGGCGTTTTAAACAACATGAATCGCCGCTACCGCGAGACCGAGTCAAACTCTGTACGCGAAGAACTTGCTAAATACCAAACAAGCCAAGCGTGTCCTAGCTGTCATGGCTCGCGCTTACGCGAAGAATCTCGAAATGTATTTATTGGACAAACCAACTTACCTGCAATCACATGCATGAGTATTGGTGAAGCCATGGAATTTTTTGAAGGTTTAGAGTTAACCGGACAAAAAGGCCAAATAGCTGAAAAAATATTAAAAGAAATTCGCGACCGCTTATCGTTTTTAATTAACGTTGGCCTAAATTATTTATCACTTGAACGTAGCGCCGATACATTATCAGGTGGTGAGGCTCAACGTATCCGCTTAGCCAGTCAAATTGGTGCCGGTCTTGTAGGTGTAATGTACGTACTAGATGAGCCATCTATTGGATTACATCAACGCGATAACGACCGTTTATTACAAACATTGGTCCATTTGCGCGACTTAGGTAACACCGTTATTGTGGTAGAGCACGATGAAGATGCTATTCGTGCTGCAGATCATATTATTGATATTGGCCCAGGTGCGGGTGTTCATGGTGGGCATATTATTGCTCAAGGTACGCGCGACGATATTTTAGCAAGCAAAGAGTCTGTTACGGGCCAATTTTTATCAGGCGTACGTAAAATAGAAATACCAAAAGAGCGTCACCCAACGAACGACAAATGGCTAGAGCTATTTGGCGCAACGGGTAATAACCTTAAAAATGTGGATTTAAAAATCCCATTTGGTTTAATGACCTGTGTGACAGGTGTATCGGGCTCAGGTAAATCAACGCTAATAAACGATACTTTATTTAAACTTGCTCATACAGAGCTAAATGGCGCAACCACTGCCGAAGCGGCACCGTATAAATCAATTAGCGGTTTAGATCATTTTGATAAAGTGATCGATATTGATCAAAGCCCAATTGGTCGTACTCCTCGTTCAAATCCGGCAACCTACACAGGTATATTTACCGGTATTCGTGAGTTATTTGCAGGCACACAAGAAGCGCGCTCACGTGGCTACAAAGTAGGTCGCTTTAGCTTTAACGTTAAAGGCGGACGCTGTGAAGCGTGCCAAGGTGACGGCTTAATTAAAGTTGAAATGCACTTTTTACCTGATGTGTATGTACCGTGTGATGTATGTAAGAGCAAACGCTATAACCGCGAAACGCTCGAAGTCCAATACAAAGGTAAAAACATACACCAAGTACTTGAGATGACTGTTGAAGACGCGCATGAGTATTTTGACAAAATACCGGCTATTGCCCGCAAGCTTAAAACCTTAATGGACGTTGGTTTATCGTATGTCCGCTTAGGTCAAGCCGCTACCACGCTTTCAGGTGGTGAGGCGCAACGTGTAAAACTAGCACGCGAGCTATCAAAGCGTGATACTGGTAAAACACTCTACATATTAGATGAGCCTACAACAGGCTTACACTTTGCTGATATTGAACAGCTGCTTGTTGTATTACATCGCCTGCGCGATCACGGTAACACCATTGTGGTTATTGAGCACAACCTCGATGTTATTAAAACAGCAGATTGGGTTATTGATTTAGGACCTGAAGGCGGAGCTGGCGGCGGTGAAATACTCATTGCAGGTACACCAGAAGAAGTGGCCGAATGTGAGCGTTCACATACTGGGCATTACTTAAAACCTCTATTAAATAAATAGAGGTTCAGTTGTGACAAATTAATCGGCTTTGAGGTTATTTAACTGTCGAGATTACACTTAATTAAAAATGGCGAGAAGATTCACTTCTCGCTATTTTTTGGCTCTAATTTTTCTTTTATCAACATAACAATCGAAAATGTTATTAAAGAAAAGCAACACACTGCTGCAAATTTAACCTTGAAAGATCAACAGACCCTAGTTATTCCAACTTATCTGTATTATTTGCATGTCTTTATATTTTGATTCTGTAAAGAAAATTTGATTGTTATCACTAATAAAAAATGCGATGGGTTTAAAATCCACGTGCACATCTTTTACTGTCTTATCTTCTAAATTAAGCCGAGCAACTCTTGAAATCGCATCAGAGTAGTAAAGGTAATTACCATTAATAGCAAAAAGTTGTGCTTGTCGCGCGTCTTTGGGTAATTCCCAACTCTGTTTATTTGATAGTTTAATTAACTGATTATTAGTAATTGCATAATTAGTACCGTCAGCGCCTGAAATTAATTTGTTGGCTTTAATATCCTCTAATATAGTTGTGTCTCGCGTTAATAAATTAAACTGAGCAAATAGGTTTTCTGAACCACTTCGCTCTAAATAAATTATACTTTCATTATCTTTAGACCATACATAGTTTAGTATTTGTCGCCCTTTAAACTCAGCTATGGTATAGAGTTTGTTCGACATAACGTCAAAAAATGCAATATCGCTATTAACTCTTAATAAAACACGATCTTGCTTACTCGATACTCTTAGCCCGCCAATAGCAAAGGTAGATTTCCCTTCATAAGTAAAGTTACTAAGTTGCTTTGTAAGCCCATTTTGAGATAACCACAACTGACTGCTGCCAGAGCGCTCGGATACAAAAATATGCGCTGGTCCTTTCTCATTAATGACTTCTACAATGTGGTAGTCGTCTTCATCACTTTTGTAGAGTGCTTCATACTCAGGAGCATCGCTAAAAAGATTAGTCGCTTTAATTAACGAAAAGGTTTGTGTTTTATTTGCTGAGTAAAAGAGGCTATTAGCAGATTGAACTGCAATATAATAAGGTGAAATTGCTGGGGTAACCGTTAGTGTGCGTTTAATAATATTATTTTCATCAAACACAATGGTTGAAAGGTCAGAGTCTTCAAAAACAATCACGCCTTTATCGTCTGCAAGCCAGTCAAACGCGAAGCTAATTATGCTTTTCTTTGCTTTAAATAATCGCTTGGTTTCATGGGTCTCAAAGTTATAGCTAAATACAGAAAAAGGCTTACCCTTTTGACTAAGTATATATGCTATTTTATTACCTGAAGAAGATAAGCGCGGCATTATTACGCCATACATTACACCTGGTGGTGGAATAACAATGGACTCTTTTTGTAACTCTAAATCAAATTTATATAAACCTGAGCCATCTTGCTCATTTTTATATTCAGTGTAATAAATATATTCACTATTTTCGTCTACTTGTGCGTAGCCGGTGTATCTAAGGTCACACTTTTTAATTAATGTAGCCTCACCAACAATAGGAAACTGGCTTAAATCAACCAGTACCATTTCGCACTGCTGTTGTTTTAAGTTTGTAGCTTGTATAAGCACTGCGTGCTGATTTAACTGCCACGATAAAATAGATACTTGAAAGCCAGGATAGGTAATTTCAACTTCCCTTTGATCAGATAGTCGCTTTACAAATGCATGCATTACGTCATTTTCAGGTTCAACATTTGTATAAGCTAAATATTGTTTATCTGAGGACATCTCAGGGTGAACCTCACTGCCTATATTCCACGTGCTTGCTACCTTATTAACCGTGATCTGTTTAATCTTTTCACTAGAAGGTGCATTAATAAAAAACAACCCAAACCATACTAAAGAGCACAGGCAAATAATGACGAGTAAAGAATAAATCAAAAAATTTTTACTATTCTTTTTTTGAACTGGTTGAGAAGTAGTTGCAGTAGCTATCTCTTCATTTTTGGCAGAAATACCTGGTGAGTCAGGCAAAATGTTTACAGGCTCTTTCAAAACGTTTGCTTGCGTTAAACGCTCAGGTATTACTGTTAGGCTATATCCTTTACGGTAATGCGTTTTTAAAAGCGGCGCTTTTTCAATTGGGTGGGCAAGCTGCTTTCTTAACTCTGAGATTGCACGGTTAATCGCATTATCATCAACAAAGCTCTGTTGCCACACACTCTCAATAAGCTCTTGGCGGGAAACAATTTGTTGAGGCTTGTCTATAAAGTGAAGTAATAGCTTTACTAAAAGTGGATCTAATTCCCTTTCTAAATGGTTTGAAGTAATCACACAGCGATTACTAATAAATTGCCAAGGTCCGATTTGATAATTCATAGTTTTTACGTATTTTTATTTTTATAAACCGTATCACATCTACACTTTCTTTTATAGAAAAAGCATTTTAAACCTTATATTAGCATTATAAGGTTTAAGGCTAACCCTCTAAATTAAAACAATTATTTAATTTAAAAACCTTATCTATTAATTGCTCATAACTAGATAAGCGACTCTCAATAAATTCAGCGATATTCTTTAAACCGTCATCAACAAGCAGCTTAGTAAAAAATCATTTGTGATTCTAAATTGGCTGCAATTAAAAATATAAAAGGTTTAATTATGAATAGCACAATGAAAAAAGTACTACCGGCTTTACTACTAGCAACTGCTTTTAATACAACTTCAGTTATTGCAGCTGACGCTAAACAACACACCGTTCAAAGTAATTTTAATCAATGCATAATTGGTGAAAGCGTAGAGGCGATTAACCCAGTTAATAAAAAGCAGCAAGAAACAAACAACATAGACGCCACTGAGTCTTTAAAAAGTAATGTTGATACACAAACGTTACTTTCTTCGATAGATGAAAAAATATCAGCTGAGCTTGACTCTTCAATGAGCAAAATAAACTCGCAAATTGATAAAAACCTTTCAAAGTTAACATCCTCAATCACTGCATATTTCAGCACTGTGTTATCGAACTAAAAACAATAAAATTAAAAGTTACATAAAGGAATTATCATGAAAAAATTCACAAAAAAATTAGTATCTGCCAGCGTATTACTTAGCTGTAGTCTTTTAGCAAATACAGCACAGGCCCAAAGCTCTGTATGGCAAGTAAGCAATGGTAATGACTCACTATTTATTGGCGGTACAGTTCACATACTACCTAAAGCTGAAATGCCACTACCCGCTGAGTTTAACCATGCTTATGAACAAGCGGATACAATTATTTTAGAAGCACCGATAACTGACCCAGCCGACACTAATGCGCAAATGCAAATGTTAGGCGCACTATCGTATACAAATAACGAAACGTTAAGTCAAAAACTAGAACCCGAGATTAAGGCATCACTTGAAAATAAGCTTAACGAGTTTGGCGCTAATCTCGCTAAGTTAGATGGCTTTCGCCCTGCTATGGTTGGTATTGTTTTAATGTCGATGGAGCTTCAAAAGCAAAATTTAATGGGTGAAGGTGTTGATGCTTATTTTACTAAAAAAGCGACTGAAGATAACAAAACAAAAAATTACTTAGAAACAATGGAATTTCAGTTAGAGCTTTTTAAAAAAATGGGTCAAGGCAACGAAAACGACTTCATTAAACACAACTTAGCCGAGCTGCACAACTATGGCGATATGTTTAAAGGACTTTTAGCTGCCTGGCGCAAAGGTGATACAGACACACTGAATAAAGTGGCACTTGAAGATATGCAGAAAAATGATCCGAATAGTTATAAACAACTCATTACAGATAGAAATAATGATTGGTTACCAAAAGTAGAAGCCATGTTTAACAACGATAAAAATGAGTTTGTACTTGTTGGAGTTGCCCATCTTGCAGGACAAGATAGTTTACTTACCTTACTTGAAAATAAGGGCTATAAAGTTTCTCTAGTTGATATTGATAGCACGGCAGATATAACAGTAAGAGGGGCTGAATAATGGATAAAACAGACAAACTAGCTATATCGCTACTGTTTCTATTTGGGTCCATCATGTTGATATGTGCTATATAAAAAATGCCGCTAACAAGCGGCATTTTCTATTTTAATAAACTTACCCGCGAGGAATAAAACCAAGCGCATCGTATACCGATTTCAATGTTTTCTCAGCACGTACACTTGCTTTTTCAGCACCTGACTTCATTATGCCATCAAGTAGGTTTTGATCTTCTCTGATCTCTTTAAAGCGTGCTTGAATTGGCTCAATCATATTTACAACTGCATCTGCTGTATCTTTCTTTAAATGGCCATACATTTTATCTTCATACTCAGGAACTAGGTCTTCAATTGAGCGCTTAGTTGCAACACTCAATAAAGTAAGCAAGTTTGATACGCCAGGCTTTTCTGTGCGATCAAAATATATACGTGCTTGTTCATCTGAATCAGTTACTGCTTTTTTAAGCTTTTTCACAATTTGCTTAGGCTCATCTAATAACATGATGTAACCATTTGGGTTTTCGTCAGACTTAGACATTTTTTTAAGTGGATCTTGCAAGCTCATTACGCGTGCACCAAACTCAGGGATGTACGGCTCTGGTAATTTAAATACGTCGCCATATAAATTATTAAAGCGTGTGGCTATATCGCGAGTCAGCTCTAAGTGTTGCTTTTGATCATCCCCTACTGGTACTTGATCAGCTTGGTATAATAAAATATCCGCAGCTTGCAATACTGGATATGAAAATAAGCCCACGTTTACGTTATTTGCGTGCTTAGATGACTTGTCTTTAAACTGAGTCATTCGATTAAGCTCACCCATTTGCGCGTAACAATTTAATACCCACGCCAATTGTGCGTGCTCAGGTACTTGCGATTGTACAAATAACGCAGATTTTTCAGGATCAATGCCACATGCCGCGTAAAGAGCAATACCATCTAACACTCGAGAGCGCAGTAATTCAGGCTCTTGGCGAACCGTAATAGCGTGTAAGTCTACTAACATAAAGAAACTTTCGTGGTCTTCCTGTAACTTTAGCCACTGGTTAATAGCGCCAACATAGTTGCCTATTGTCATACCACCGGTTGGCTGAATGCCGCTTAAAACTACTGGTTTACTCATGATTTTCCTTTATTTTGCTTAATGAATAATATTTAACGCTGCGTTAGAACAGGTATTATATCTAAGAAGTTATCGCATAGGTACTGCGGATTATAATCCTCAAGACTTTCACCTTGGTTATAGCCATAACTAAGTGCAATTACGTCTATATTAGCGGCTTTAGCTGCAAGTATATCGCTTTTAGAATCACCTATCATTATTGCTTTATTAGGTTCCGCATTTAGTTTTTTGCAGGCAAATAGCAATGGTTCTGGCGATGGTTTTTTTGCCATATCGTCACCGCATACAACCACATCAAAATGACTCGTTAGTGCCAGTTTATCGAGTAATTTCTCTGTAAAAATTCGAGACTTATTAGTGATTAATGCTTTAGGCATACCGCGAAGTGCTGCAAGCCCTGTTTCTACATGTTGGTACAAAACACTATACTCACCAACTTGTTGTTCATAATACTTATAGAACTGTAATATTGCTTTGCCACTAAGTGACTCATCTAAATTTTCACTCACTTGCATATCGCCACTCAAAGCGCGTTTTACAAGGACTTCAACACCATTACCAACCCAACTTTCAACCAAGCGTTGACTAACAATAGGAAAAGCAAAATCGCTCAAGGTTAAATTAATAGCGATATACAAGTCGTAAACGCTATCAACCAAAGTACCATCTAAATCAAATAAGGCGACATCGTACTTCATTACTTAACACTTCCAAGCTGCTCACGCATTTGATCAATCACCACTTTGTAATCAGGTTGATTAAAAATAGCTGAGCCTGCAACAAACATATCAGCACCCGCTCGAGCCGCTGCTGCAATATTATCGACCTTAATACCACCATCAACCTCTAAGCGAATATCTCGGCCTGATTCAATAATACGCTGTTTGGCTTGGCGTAATTTTTCAAGCGTATGAGGGATAAAGCTTTGCCCGCCAAACCCAGGATTTACCGACATTAGTAAAATGGTATCTAGCTTATCAATAACATGATCTAAATAACTTAGGCTTGTTGCTGGGTTAAACACTAAGCCTGCTTTACAGCCGTGATCTTTAATTAACTGTATTGTACGATCGACGTGCTCACTGGCTTCAGGGTGAAAAGTAATAATAGAAGCACCAGCCTCAGCAAATAAAGGTATTATGCTATCTACAGGCTTAACCATTAAATGTACGTCGATAGGTGCTGTAATACCGTAATCTCTTAGTGCTTTACACACCATAGGACCAATTGTGAGATTAGGTACATAGTGATTATCCATTACATCAAAGTGAACCACATCAGCACCCGCTTCGAGAACTTTATCAACATCTTCGCCTAGCTTTGCAAAATCAGCAGACAAAATAGAAGGGGCTATTAAATATTTTTGCTCTGGGTTAAACATGATTAACTCCATCAATAAATAGTGTATTGCGTTAATGTAACTTAATTGAAGATGTTACCCAAGTAATATGGCGTAATAGCCCCCATTTTAGGTAACTTTAAGTTTGATATTTAACCAGTATTTGCTATGATTAAAAAAGTAACAAATTATTGGATTTCATCATGCGTGCTTTTAAAATTGGGATATTAATTGCGTCGGCATTACTGCTTATCGGGGCGTTTAGCTTTGGTTCAAGCTCTGAGCAAGAATTAAGCTCAGTGAGTAATTGTCATAATACACAAGTGGTAAGTGCTCAAAACACTTTAACTGCGTGTATTAAAGCTGAAGAAGAGTCATCATGGTTTTCGTGGTTAACTGGCGATAGCCGTAGTGCTCAGTTTCATTACCTTGATTTACTGGAACTACTTACTAGTTCTGAAGATTCTAAAAACACTCCTTCTTTAAAACCTTTATTTTAAATAATGCTACAATTTTTTAGCGCGTTGCAAAGTGTGCTAGCTGCATTTTTTGGTGTTCAGTCTGAAAATAAACGCCAAGTCGATTTTAAACAACATTCCCCTTTATCCATCATTTTAATTGCGATTGTACTATTTGTTGCTTTTGTTATCGCAATTTACGCAGTGGTTGCTTGGGTGCTAAATACATAGCCATCAACTCGTCAACTTTATTTCTAGAGCCACCTTTGGGGCTAATAGTGCGCTTTACTTGAATTTGTTCAAGCGATGCTTGGCTATAAATTTTACGCGTCCACACGGTATCGTGGTTTGAAATAAGCACAGGTGTGTTATTTTCAAATGCGGCTTGTTCTGCCAAATTAGCTAAGTTAGCCTGATCATCTAAATTAAACCCCCCTTTTGCGTAAGACGTAAAAGAAGCCGTTTTACTTAATGGTACATAAGGTGGGTCGCAATAAATAACAGCATTGTTAGGCACTAACTTAAAAACGTCATCGTAATCTAAACAAGTGAACGTTGCTTTTTGTGCTTTTTCAGCAAAAAAATACATTTCTTTTTCAGGAAAGTAAGGCTTTTTATACTTACCAAAAGGCACATTAAAAATGCCTTTTAAATTATACCTACACAGTCCGTTGTAACCATGGCGGTTCATGTATAAAAACAAGATTGAACGTTCGTATACATCACGGCTTTGATTAAACTGCACACGATATTCGTAATACGCATCTGCGTGATTATTCAAATCAACAAATAGCTTTTTAGCGTCACTAATAAGCTCATCTGGAGAGCTTTTAAGCTCTTTATATAAGTTAATTAAGTCTGCATTGATATCATTGAGGATATAGTGCTTAAAGTCACTATTTAAAAACACAGAGCCTGCACCAACAAAAGGTTCAACCAAAGTATCAGCATGCTTGCTAGCTTGGTTTAATCGCGCATTAATGTTTTCAACTAGGCTGTATTTTCCGCCGGCCCATTTAAGGAAGGCTCTACTTTTTTGCTGCATTGGCTCTTTACTTCAATCTGGTGTTGCGCGATTTTACACTAAAGCAGTGTGTTTTACTGATCAACGACTGCTATTTCTTGCTTTATTTTACTAATTTTTTTATAGAAAGGTTTATTTTTTCTAACCCCAGGGGGTAAAGTATCCATTGCTGATTTTGCCTCGTTTATACTCTCAAAGCTGCCAAATGTAACAACCCACCATATTTGATTATTTCGCTTCGTTTGGTAAGAATGTGCTTGCTGCTGTAGATTGAATTGAGCAATGAAATTATCGCGAACTTCCTGCTGAGTTACCGCTAATAATTGAATAACACTATTTGTATCTGCTTGCTGCATGTACCAAATATTATCTTGGCTGATCTGAGTTTGCTCTGCTGTATTTACTTTCTCTACTTTTAGAGCTTTAGATACAACTTCACCTGCTTCACTGCTTTTGTTTTTAACGCTATTATCAATAGCATTGTCTAATACCTTGACGGTATTTGCAGGTTCGGTAAGACTTTGCATGATAGCAGGCACATCATTAATGTGTACGCTCTCGGGCTCAATATCTGGCTCAACTACTTCAGGGTCATTTAGAGTAACTACTGACTCATTTTGCTTTATAACCGGCTCACTTACTTGCTCTACAGATATTGCTGTATTTAGGACTTGCGCTTCTTCCTGCTGATAATATTGTTGCCACCACTGCGTCATATCAGACTTATAAAGCAGACCAATAATTAAAAGCATAATTAACAACATCAAAATCAATAAGTGCAATCGCCAAGATACTTTATCTTTAACGATAATATCGGCTATGTGCTCACTAGGTTGCCAAGCAAGCAATAAGCTGGGATTACCATGAGCCTCGGCTAAAAAAGTACTAAAAACAGGGTCTTCATCATAAGGTAAATCAGTAAAGTACCACT
This sequence comes from Pseudoalteromonas sp. SG45-3, assembly GCF_014164075.1. Taxonomy (NCBI): domain Bacteria; kingdom Pseudomonadati; phylum Pseudomonadota; class Gammaproteobacteria; order Alteromonadales; family Pseudoalteromonadaceae; genus Pseudoalteromonas; species Pseudoalteromonas sp. SG45-3. The sequence goes on from NZ_JACJEN010000007.1 coordinate 146,135, forward strand.
GCAATAACATCTTGCTTTCTCGAAGCGTCAGTGGCTCCAAGTAAATTTCGACAGCATCATTTAAAGCAAGTTTAGACTGTGATGCAATTATGATATACAACGTATTAGGGCTATTTTTAGAAAGCAGCTCAAGCTCAATTAGTATCTCTTCAGATAATTGCCTACCGCCATCAAGCACCCATAAACAAGGTCCGCACTGCTGTTGCTCAAGCAGCTGGTAATAGTTTTCAGGTAAACTTAAATTATGATCAACTAAAGGGGAATTAAAGCTTTGCTCTAATAAATCGCTCATTAGCTGAGCGTCAGTCATTTGTGCACTTACTTGCACAAACGCTTTATTAAAGTCATTGTATTTATCTGTAATGAAGGTTTCGAGCATATAACTTTTACCTAGCCCCGATGTGCCAAGTAAAACTATTAAATTTTGTCCGTACTCAAATTGCAGTGCGATTCTATCCACCAAAGCCGCACGGCTTGGTAAAATTTGTGACTGCATTTACTGCTCGATTAAGTCTCTAACTTGGTCATCAGAAACATCATCAACTAATGCACACTGGCCAAATTGGGTAGGTAGAATAAAGCGTATAGTGCCTCTTTTATTCTTTTTGTCTTTACGCATATGCGTTAGGAACTGCTCACTAGTCATTTGCTTTGGAATTTCTGTTGGTAAATTATATAGCTCAAGCAGCTTAATAATTCGATCAACTTCACTTGCGCTTAAATCTTGGCGTGTCTTGGCAAGTTTAGCTGCTAATACCATGCCTGTTGCAACAGCTTCGCCATGTAACCAAACGCCGTAGCCCATTTCTGCCTCAATTGCATGGGCAAATGTATGACCTAAGTTTAATAAAGCACGTAAACCATGCTCTTTTTCATCTTGCGCAACTATAAGCGCTTTTATTTCACAACATCTAAAAATAATATGCTGTAAGCACGTTTCATCTAGTTGCTGCAAATTAGCTACGTTTCGCTCTAAGTATGCAAATAATTCGGTATCGTAAATCAGACCATACTTAATTACTTCAGCCATACCTGCTGCAAACTCTCTTGCTGGTAGGGTGTGTAATGTTTGTGTATCAATAAAAACCGCTTGAGGCTGATAAAATGCCCCTATCATATTTTTACCTAAAGGATGATTTACTGCCGTTTTACCACCTACCGATGAATCAACCTGTGAAAGCACTGTCGTTGGTATTTGAATAAACGGTACGCCGCGCTGATAACACGCTGCTACAAAACCAGTTAGATCACCTATAACACCGCCACCTAACGCAATTAAACACGTATCTCGGCCACAGTTATTTTGTAGTAAAAATGCTGATATTTTTTCAAACCATTCAAGTGATTTATATTGTTCACCGTCAGGAATAATAAAAGATAGCGGATTTTGATCTGCTAATGAGTCAAGTAACGCTTGTAAATATAAAGGCGCTATTGTGTCATTAGTAATGATGATAGGCCGACAATCACCAATGTGGTGAACCAGGCGGCCATTATCTTGAAGTGCAGATTGCCCAATATAAATAGGATAACTTCGCTCGTCCAAATTAACTGTTAATTTAAGCATGCTTAGTTATTTCCTTATTATTGGTTTTTAAAAATCTAATTTCTCGATGATTTGGTTAGCAACAACTTTAGCGCTTTGCTCATCGGTACGTACAACAAAATCGGCAACTTCTTTGTATAGGGGCTCGCGTTCTTCTGCTAAGCGCTCTAGTACGTTACGAGGTGCTTCTTCAGTTTGCAGTAATGGGCGACGCTTGTCGCGTTGCGTGCGTGCAACTTGCTTTTCTATAGGTGTCTCTAGGTATACAACGATACCTCGAGCCGAAAGCTTGTTTCGAACTTCTTTGCTCATTACTGAACCACCACCGGTAGCAAGTACAATACCTTGCATCTCGGTTAAATCGCCAATAACAGACTCTTCTCGAAGTCTAAAGCCTTCTTCACCTTCAAGATCGAATACCCATGCAATATCTGCACCTGTGCGGCGTTCGATTTCTTGATCAGAATCAACAAATTCAAGGTGTAATTGGTCAGCGATGTGACGACCAATCGTGCTTTTGCCAGCCCCCATGGGGCCAACTAGAAATATATTACGTTTCTCAGCCATATCTTTTAGTACAAACAAACTCTAAAATTTGAAATAAAACCCCGCCTAACGACCTGGCCCCAAAATTAAGGAGGGGATTATCTCAGTAATTGTAGGGGTATTTCAAGTCAATTAGAATAAAAAGCCATATAACGAGCAATTAATCTAAATAATCACCCGTTGGTTAACATAAAACCACTGTATTTTAATCAATTTGTATTTTCGGTGTCACGAAAATAAGTAATTCACGCTTTTCATTAAACTCACTTGTGGTTTTAAATAGTCTTCCTACGTAAGGAATGTCACCTAAAATTGGCACTTTACTCGTAGTATTAATGATTTGCTGTTGGAAAATACCACCGAGTACTACGGTTTGGCCATTCTCGACTAACACTTGTGTTTGAATTTCTTGAGTATCAATAGACACCGCTTCACCAGTACCTGTTTGTACAGTATCACCACGTGTATCTTGAGTAATAATTAAATCTAGAATTACTTTATTATCAGGTGTGATATGAGGTGTAACTTCTAAGCTCAGTACCGCTTTTTTAAAGCTTACGGTAGTAGCACCGCTTGAAGCTGACTCAGTATAAGGAATTTCAGTACCTTGCTCTATTCGGGCTTTTTGCTGATTAGCCGCTATTATACGTGGACTAGCAATAATCTCGCCTTTATTCTCTTCCTCAAGCGCACTTAGCTCTAAATCAATCAGCGTGCCGTTAGCCAGTTTTGCTATGTGTAAGCCAATGCTAGCCGCAGGGTTAGTGATAGGTAAATTTACATTTAATCGGTCTGAAATACTTGGTGCATCTGAAGTAGATGTCGCATTATAAATACCTTCTGCGCCTTCAAGAGAGCCTGAAATACCAACACTACTGCCTTGGTCACTAAAGCCCCAACGTACGCCTAAGTCTTCAGTAACGTTATCGCGCACAGTTACCATTCGAGATTCTATTACAACCTGCTGCACTGGAATATCAAGCGTTTCAATCATGCGGCGAATGTTTTCTATACTCTTAACAGTATCTTTTACTAACAAAGTATTTGTACGTTGATCAACAGATACACTACCACGGGCAGTTATAATACTGTTTGTATCTGTTTTTAATAGATCAGCAAAATTTTCGGCTTTAGCATAGTTTAATCGGATGTATTCACTATATAGAGGCTCTAAGTCTTCAACTTGCTGTTTAGCTTTTAAATCTTTGGCTTCACGTGCTGCAAGTTCTTCTGCAGGCGCTACCATTAATATAGAGCCATCCATGCGCTTATCTAGCCCTTTAATACGTAGTACTACGTCAAGCGCTTGATCCCACGGTACACCATCTAGGCGCAGCGTTATATTGCCCGTTACTGAATCACTGGTTACTAAGTTAAAGTCGTTGTAACCCGCGATAATTTGCAGTGCTGCACGCACAGAGATATCTTGAAAATTTAAGGTCATAGGGCGACCTTGATACTCAACACCACCATCTAAGTACGCATTTTGCGTTTCATCTTTTTCTACTGTCAACGTTAAAATATTATCTATTTGCTGATACGTAAACGTGAACTGAGCATTAGGTTCGATAACAACACGACTTAAACCATCTTCTTTAAAAGTCTCGATATTACTTACAACAGTTCCAAAATCTAATACATCTAATTCATAAAGTAGATCGTCTAAAATATCGGTGTGATGAAAGTCAGCGTAAATTTTCCCGCCACTTTCATGGACTTCAATTGCAGCTTGAGTGTCTTGTAAAAATACAAGTACTTTTGCTTCACCCTTCTCACCACGTCTAAAATCAATTGACTGGATACGGTTAATGTAATTTCCACTTTCATCACCTGAGTCCATCACTACATCTTCATTTTCAGGTTCTGTAAGAGGGTTATCAGAGACACGTATCGATACTAAATTGTTATGAACTTCAGTCTCATAAATTTTTAATCTATCTAAGTTTACCGTTACCTTTAAACCACTGTTAGTTAAAACATTAGTAACACTGCTAATTCCAGCTTGATTAACTTCAACATCATTTAAACCAACTTCTAACTCTGCAGAATCAAAAAACATTTCGATTCGGGCTGGGCTATTAAACACTTGAACTTTTGGTTCAAAGGTTAACTCTTCATCAAAAACAAGCTGTAATTCAGTTTCGCCTTTAAGTAATGGATTATAACGAACATCATAAAGCAATGGCCCAGCTATGGCTGAGTTTACAGTGACTAAAGCAACAGCAGCCAGTAATGTCCGTGAAATACGATGAAGCCAAAGTACATCCTTATGCATCCTATTTTTACCTTTTTTATTATTAATTTGCGCCATCTGTTGCCGCCTCTAACATTTCTAATTTCGTCAGGCGCTCTTTCCAACAGCCAGACCCATCAGGGATTAATTCCACTAATTCTATATAGTCGTTGCTTACTCTTTTTACTTTGCCATCATAACTTCCAAGATAATTCCCTACCGTTACGCGGTGCAAAGTGTCATCTGTAGCTGTAATTAATGCCCATATTTGTCCACTAGAGCCAATTGTGCCTTTCATTGCTAAATTATCTAGCGGGTATTTCTCTAACGGTTCGCGGCGACGCTCTTGATCTGGGTGCAAACAGTTTTTTACCTGCGTTAGTTTATTTTGAATAATCTCAGGCTGAGGCGCTACAAACGGGCTACGTAGCTGACCAGCACTGTACTCAAATATTTCAAACTTTGTCAGTTCAGGAATCGTCTCAACCTTTGGTGTGGTGCTTGCTTTTACCTGATCAATAAATTCTTTTTGCTCAGAAGTGTCATCATTACAACCAGCTAAAACAAATGCTATAGCTAAAGGTACTACGCGAAGGGGTTTCATTTTTTAACCCCTTCTTCATAACGATATGTTTTTGCAACAACACTGAATGTTAACTGTTTATCGCCCGATGATAAAATAGAAAAGTCATGTAAGCTTACAATTCGGGGTAACTGGGCCACTTTACCTACAAACTCACCAAACTCATGGTAGCTACCTATTACTTCGATTTTAATAGGCAGCTCGGTATAAAATTCTTTTTCAACTTCTGGCAGCCAACCTATTTTTAAAAAAGTCAGACCACTCGTTGTCCCAACATATGATAAATCATCAAGTAAACCAGGAGTTTCATTCGAAGTGGGTAGACGCTTTAATAGCTGTGAAAACTTATCTTCCATTTCAATCATTTGTTGACGATATATTTCAAGCTTGCTCGCTACTGCATACTTAGTTCGATAAGTTGTTCGTAGTTCAACTTCTTTTGCCACGGCACTATGGTAGCTGTCAATTTCATCAGAAACTAATAGGCTATAACTAAAAAACAATACAAGGCCCGCAACAAATGTGCAGCAAATTGCTTTAACAGCAATTGGCCAATCACCAATGTTATCAAGCTCTATTTCATTCCAATCAATTTCACTCAGTGCTTTAAAATCAAGGTTCATCGCTAACCTCACCAATTTTATCAAATGGTTTTACATAAAATTCCATATTAAAATCACTAAGTAAACGCGAAGATTGATCGCCTGCAACAATGCCCTGCATTGAAGGATTCTCTAGTAAATATGAGCTTTGTACTTGGCGGAGCATTGTTGATAGACGATTATTAGATTCACTACGTCCTAAAACATGTATTTGGCTGCCTTTGCGCTCCAGTTTTGTTAAATAAACACCACCTGGCACTATTTTGGCAACTTCATCCATTATTTGCGTACCCAAGTTACGGCTGCTTTGCAATTCTTCAATGAGCCTCATACGCTGTTGTAAATTTTCCTTTCTTTTATCTAAGCTTCGTATTTCACTTATTTTTTTATCTAGCATGCTAATTTCTGAGCTTAAATAATTATTCTTTAAGTTTTGACCGTCTTTTAAGGCACTATAAAAAGAGCTTAATAAATACATACTTGCAAAACAAAGTATAACGACACCAACAAGTATAGTTACAAATTTCTTTTTCGATTCTTCGCGTTGTGATTCACGCCAAGGCAGTAGATTTATATGTGGCATGTTGAAAAACTCCTTAATGCCAACCCTGTTGCAATTGCAAACTGCGTTTTGTGACGCTGCATTATATTACGGTCTACCTTTGGGGAAATTTCCATATTTACAAAAGGCTCTGCAACAACTGAGTGGATACCGAGTTCTTCAATAAGCAATCGGTCGATACCTTTTATCATCGATGTACCGCCCGTTAATACAATATAATCTATTTGCTCTTTACCACTGGTTGTTAAAAACATTTGCACAGCTCTGCGAACTTGTTGAAGTAACGAAGTTTGAAAAGGGGCTAATACTTCAAAGGTATAGTTTGGCGGTAAATCACCTGATGTTTTGCCTATTTCGGCTTCATCAAAGCCTTTATTATAATAAGCAACAATACTATTTGTATATTGATCGCCACCAAAAACTTGGTCACGGGTATAAATGGTTTCCCCAGCTTGCACAACACTCACAAGCATTAAAACTGCGCCAATATCGACCACAGCCACACACTTATTAAATGCATCGCTAGGTAATTGTTGATAGTAAACGTCCATAGCACGGCTCAATGCGTAGCTTTCTACATCTACTATTTTGGCCTCTAAATTTGCGGCTTCTAAAGCGCCCACCCGTGCTTCAACACTCTCAGTACGAGCAGCCGAAAGCAAAACATTCATTTTGCTAGGATCGGCCTCATTCGTCGAAAGCTTCTCAAAATCGAGGCTCACTTCATCAAGTGGGTAAGGGATTAAACTATCAGCTTCAATTTCAATTTGCGATTCAAGTTCAGCATCTGTTAACGATACATCCATGAAGATCACTTTTGTAATAACTGTTTGGCCAGAAACAGCCACTGCAGCAGATTTTAACGACTTCGGTAATTTTTTTCTTAATTTTGTAATAACGTTACCAATCGCTTCAATATCTTGGATTGTGCGCTCACTCATCGCACCTTTTGGCATCGGCTCAATTGCAAGTGCTTCTAGTCGAAATCCAGTTTCAATTTCACGTAAAAGCACCGCTTTGATAGAGTGCGATCCAATATCAATTCCTACCATCATCGGGGACGGTTTTTGAAATAGTTGACTTAGCATGTTTCAACTTGGCCTTTGTTTTAATAATAAACAAGTTATAATTTTTATCTGAAAAAATATTATTCATTTTTTAATCAATATATACTAGCAGTCAAAACTCGCAATTGGGAGTCCATTTAGGGAAATATAAGTGATTTTATTAAAACGAACTTTACAATTTTTTATCATTTGTGTGTTAATTGGTCTGATCACTTTGGTCAGTCTTTATTACTACGTTAAACCTGATATCCCCAGTGTGCAAGTTTTAAAAGACGTGCAATTACAAACTCCTATGCAAGTATTCACAAAAGATGGGCTTTTAATCAATCAATTTGGTGAAAAGCGTCGTATTCCAGTGACTATTGATGAAATTCCTCAAACACTCATTAATGCATTTTTAGCGACAGAAGATAATCGATTTTACGATCATATAGGCATAGATCCTATAGGTATTGTGCGTTCGGCTATTGTTCTTATATCTACCGGCGAGAAAAAACAAGGCGCAAGTACTATTACTATGCAGCTTGCTCGTAATTTCTTTTTAACTCGCGAAAAAGCATATATTCGTAAAGTTAAAGAAATATTTATAGCGCTACATATTGAAGGTGTATTAACAAAAGACGAAATTTTAGAGCTTTACCTTAATAAAATAGAATTAGGTAATCGCGCTTTTGGTATTGGTGCTGCAGCACAAGTTTATTACGGTAAGGAGTTAAAAGATTTAACACTTGCACAAATGGCGATGATTGCAGGTTTACCGAAGGCCCCTTCAGCTTTAAACCCAATTCGTAACCCAACGCGTGCAAAAGCACGCCGAAATGTTGTTTTAGGGCGTTTATTAACTGAAAATTATATTACTCAAGAAGAATATAACGAAGCAACGAGCCAACCTATCACCGCTTATTTTCATGGTGCTGAAATAAATTTATACGCCCCGTATATTTCTGAAATGGTGCGCGCTGAAATGGTCTCGCGTTATGGAATAGATAAAGCTTACAACTCAGGTTTTAAAATTTTCACCTCGGTAGAGTCTAAAGTTCAAAAAGCAGCGCAAAACGCACTTGTAAATAACTTACATAATTACGATATGCGCCATGGTTTTAGAGGACCAACAGATGTTTTATGGGACCCTGAAACACAACCTTCTTTAACTGAGCAACAAATACTCAATAAATTACAAAGCGTAAATGAGTTGGGTACTTTGAAAGCAGCAGCCGTGCTTAGTGTTAATGATAAAACAGCGTCGGTATTACTTAAAAGTGGCGAGCGCACAACTCTTACTTGGGATAACTTAAAATGGGCGCGTAAATATATTACTCGTTACCGCCAAAGTTTTGCTCCAAAAGCAGCTACAGATATTTTAACGCCAGGAATGCAAATATGGGTGCGTAAAAATGAAGATGACAGCTACTTACTAAGCCAAATACCAGAAGCATCAAGTGCTATTGTGTCACTCGACCCACAAGATGGCAGAATTAAAGCTATTGTAGGTGGTTACAGCTTTGAGCAAAGTCAATATAACCGAGCGGTACAAGCAAAGCGTCAAGTAGGTTCTAATATAAAACCTTTTATATATTCAGCAGCACTTGAAAAAGGTTACACGCTTGCGTCTATATTAAACGATGCTCCTATAAACCAATGGGATAAAAGCCAAGGCGTAGCATGGCGTCCCAAAAACAGTCCTGCTGTATATAATGGTCCGATAAGAATTCGCCGTGCTTTAGCACAATCTAAAAACGTTATTTCGGTGCGCTTACTACGCGGCGTTGGATTACAACGTACAGCTGATCATTTATTAAAGTTTGGCTTTAAAGATTCAGACATTAATCGCAGTGAATCACTAGCACTGGGTAGTGCTTCCATTACTCCACTTGAACTTGCTCGTGGCATGAGCGCATTTGCCAATGGTGGCCACTTAATTGAACCTTACTTTATTTCAGAAATTCAAGATGCTTACGGTAATGTATTGTTCAAAGCAAACCCTGCCCTTGCCTGTGACGAAGAGTCTTTACCAACACATAATGAATTCTCACTTCATAATAGTAGTGATGAAGTGAAGCCAACAAAAAAATGTGCACCGAGAATTATTTCTAAGCAGAATGCTTTTTTAATTGCTGATGCAATGCACAGTGGTATTTGGGGCGGCGGTAGTTGGGCCCATAAAACGGGTTGGAGTGGTACAGGTTGGCGCGCACAAGCTTTAGAACGTCGTGATCTTTCGGGTAAAACAGGCACAACTAACGATTCTGTAGACACCTGGTTTAGTGGCTTTAACAGTAAAGTAATGACTTCTGTGTGGGTGGGCTTTGATAACCCAGGTAACGCTCTTGGCCGTTCTACGTACAATAACAACTTAGATAGCAACCAAATATCTGGTGCTGAATCGGGGGCTAAAACAGCGCAGCCTGCATGGATTGAATTTATGAAAGCCGCACTTGAGGGAACACCTGAAGCGCCAATTGAGCCACCTGAGGGGCTTGTTTCGATTCGTATTGATTTAGCCACTGGTTTGCTAAGCCACAAAAATGACTACACCAGCCGCTTTGAATACTTCGAAAAAGGCACTGCACCGACAAAGTATGTGCTATCTCAGCCAAACGATATATTTGAAGAAGACACAAAAACCGAAGAAGAGCTATTTTAATAATATCTCTGTAATACAAAAAACGGCAGCTTATTTAAGCTGCCGTTTTAATTTAAATAATGGCTTATTTTAAGTTTTGAACAAGCCAATATAAGTCAGAGTGTACACCCGCAGCGGTTACTTCTTTCCCAGCCCCAGGCCCCTGAATCACAAGCGCGTTATCACTATACCATTTGCTATTAATTACAAAAATATTATCGCCAGGTGTAAGGTTTGCTAACACATCTCCATTGGTCACATACGTAATTCCTACTTTAGCGATAACTTCAGTTTTTGTTATATCTAATAGGCCTGTGTATCTCAGTACTGAGTTATTAGCTTTTGCTGTATCAGCATGCTCTTCAATGAACGCATCTAGCTGGGCTTTATTGTTTAGAAAGTCTTCCCAGCTTCCTAGCGCAAGATCGCCGGGCATTAATGCCGATAAGCTAATATCATCAAGCTCAAGCTCTATACCTAACTCTCGGGCTAAAATAAGTAACTTACGCTGCATATCTCGTCCAGATAAATCCTCCCGAGGGTCAGGCTCTGTGAACCCCATTTTCTGAGCTTCTAATACCAACTCAGAAAAAGCAGTGGTACCATCATACTTACTACATAACCACGAAAGCGTACCCGAGAACACGCCTTCAATACGCGTAATTTTATCACCACTATTTTGCAAATCAGCCAAAGCAAAATTGATAGGTAAGCCTGCGCCTACACTTGTATTATATCGCCAATGTAAATTACGTTCGCCAAGGTTACTACGAAGTGCTTTATACCAAGAAGTCGGTGCTGTACCTGCATATTTGTTAGCACTAATTAAATGACAATCTCTGTCTACAAAATCTGTATATAAAAAGCTAAACTGCTCACTTGCAGTAATATCAATTAAAACTTTATGTTCGTAGTCAAGCTCGCTTATCGCATTAAGTAAATCCGCAGTTTCATAGCTATTCGCCTCATGCTGCCATTGAGTTTTCCATTGCGATATATTTATGCCACTTGCATTAAATAACATATGTTTAGAGCGAACCAGCGCTACCAATTTAATACTAAAGTCGCCTGATAAACGCTCAAATTGTGCCGATAACTGCTCAATAAAAGCATCGCCTACATTGCCAAGGCCCGCAACTATAACGGCTATTTCTTGGCCTTTATTGATTAGCTTATCGTGTAAGACGCTTTGTATATCGCTATCTATAAATTGGTCTGTTAGTAATAAAACATAACCATTATCTTGATGCACAAAACGCGGTTTTATAGTCTGCTCAGCTAATACCTCTAAAGCTTGCAGTTTTAGTACGCTAACGTCTTGCTCAGGGGCAACAATTGCACAGCCATTTAAATTTGACTCACTAATATTAGCTCTACCAGCAAAGTAATTAATAACTTGATATGTTTGTGCAGCCGGTACTACTAAATACACTTCACCATTATGGTTAAAATGATGAAGGCTATGCTGAATAAGCTGACTAACGCTTGCGACCTCACCTTCACTTAATCCTTCAACCATTAACAAATCAACATTTTGCAGCGTGGTTATAAAGCGCTTTTTCTTTGCTGAACCTTCTTTTACTATATCTGTTGGGCTTGCTTGCACATCAAAACTACTACGAACAGCTAGCTTAATATCGCTGTTTTTAAGTGGCGATAGTGTTTTTGCATGTAATACAGGGTTACCCAAACGAGCTAATAAATTAGCTTGTCCGCGACAAATTTTGCCGTACTTAATCGCCTTTTTTACCTTTCGAGGATCAGTGCTAAACACACCCTGTGTATCGGTCCAAATACATACCTGCTTAGCATCACAGTAATTTGCAAGTAGTGTTGCACTATAATCGCTACCGTTGCGTCCAAGTGTTACGGTCTCACCTTTCGTATCGGCGGCAATAAACCCAGTAACAACATTTATCGTATTAGGTAAAATTGACTGTCGACATTGCTGCGCATTTTGCGCATGCATTAATTCACCATCGTTTAAGGTAAAAAGACTACGGGCATCTTGAGCACACGCCTCAATATTTAGCTGCTGTAAATAAGTAGCGAGTAAACGTGCTGACCACAGTTCCCCGTGCGCGAGTAACGCAGCCTCTTTTAGCTGCTCAGCTTGAGCAAGTTCTGCAATATTACTAAGCTCGGTATTTAGTGTTCTAAGTGCGCAGCGCTTTAAATCAGCTTGTAATAACTGCTCAATTAAATCGCTTTGATGGTTATTTAACTGCAGTAAAATATCAGCGACAGCTTGCGTGTCTTGCAGCTGATAACTTTGCCACAACGACACAAGTGTATCTGTAGTTTTACCTGCAGCAGACACCACAACACAGTCGCCCGGCTGAGTATGCCCAATAATTATTTTAGCTACGCTTTGATAGCGCTCACTAGAGCTTAAGCTTGAACCACCAAATTTATGTACACAATTGACCATATTTATACCAATTCGCTTAATTAAGTTGTCTATTTTGAGGTAAGAAAACCGTATCGATAACAAGGCAAAAATTTCGCTATTTAGTTGTTCTATATTAGGAATTTTTAACGATGTTATCGTGCGGTTTAATCCCTCAAATTGATTAGGTATTATTGCGGATTGGTATTAATTACCAAAGCGCTGGACGGGCTGCACTTAATTTAACGTTTCCACCAGAAGTGCCAGCACCTTTGCCTACACGGCCAACATTTTTATTTTGCCCTGGTTTTACAAGTTCAAATACTCGTTCAAAGTCAGCTATTAAATCGTGTATATCTTCAATCCCAACCGAAATACGAATAAGCGTATCGCCCACACCCGCTTCTAAACGTGCCTTTGCCTCCATACCTGCGTGCGTCATAGTTGCAGGGTGACAAATTAAGCTCTCTACGCCACCTAGTGACTCAGCTAAACTAAACGTTTTAAGGCTAGTTAAAAATGCTGCCGCGTCGTTTATATCGCCTTTAATATCAAAACTAACCATGCCACCAAAGCCAAGTTGTTGTGCTTTAGCAAGTTCATGTTGAGGATGCGACTCAAGTCCAGGATAGTAAACTTGGCTTACAAAATTGGAACTTTCAAGGTACTTAGCTATTGCTAGCGCATTTTCTTGGTGCTGCCTTAAGCGCACATTTAAAGTACGTAGACCACGAAGCGTTAAATAACTATCAAAAGGAGCGCCCGTAATACCAATATTATTTGCCCACCAAGCAAGCTCATCACCAAGCTCTTGTGTTGCAGCAATAACAGCGCCGCCCACTACATCTGAGTGCCCGTTAATATATTTAGTAGTTGAATGCACCACAATATCTACACCAAACTTAATAGGGTTTTGTAAGGCAGGAGACAAAAACGTGTTATCTGCGGCAACCAATGCACCGCATTGCTTAGCAACATCGGTAACCGCTTTAATATCGGTTAAACGAAGTACTGGGTTACTTGGAGTCTCTATCCAAATAAGCTTAGGTTTAATTGCTAAAATTTGTTGAAGGCTTTCTTCTTTTGTTAAATCTAATACTTCAAGCTTCAATAGTCCGCGTTTTTGTAACGATGTAAATAAACGATAGCTACCACCATAACAATCATGTGGAATTACTAACGTGTCGTCACTGTTAAGTAGCTGAGTAGCTAAATGCACGGCTGCCATACCAGTGGCCGTAATTATGCCGCGAGCGCCGCCTTCAAGCTTAGCAAGCGTCTCTGCTAAAATATCACGATTAGGGTTACCACTGCGGCCATAATCATACTCACGCTTGGTATCAAAGTCGGCAAACGAATAAGTCGTTGATAAATAAATTGGCGGCACCACTGCACCATGATGTTTATCAGCATCAACGCCGTTACGTACAGCAATGGTCGCTTTGTTTTTTTCGCTCATATTCGTCACCTGATTAATTTGGATGTTTAGACGTCTAAAAGAGTAAGTTATCCGTTTTAATAAGTCAAAGTATTTTAAAGCTCTAGATGGCTAAAGTTAGGAAAGGCGTTTGCTAGTACCACATTTTAGCTCACAAAAGTGAGCTTATTTTTACATCCCAAATAGGCTTATTAAGATAGATCGGTATCTATTATTTGACTATCTTTTTTAAATCGATAGAATTTCACGCATATTTACACGCTTTTTATACCGTGTGAGAAATTAATAATCTGAGGCAACGATACATCTTATGGCTAAATGGAATGGTGAGTATATTCACCCATACGCAGAACACGGGAAAAAATCAGAGCAAGTTAAAAAGATCACCGTTTCGATCCCGCTAAATGTATTAAAAGTTTTAACGGATGAGCGTACGCGTCGTCAAATCAACAACCTTCGCCATGCAACAAATAGTGAATTGCTATGTGAGGCGTTTTTGCATGCATTTACTGGCCAACCTTTACCAAATGACGATGACCTACGTAAAGACAACGCAGAAAAAGTACCAGAAGAAGTTAAAAAGATAATGCAAGAAATGGGTTTAGAAGTGCCTATTTTAAACGAAGAATAAATCGTTACCTTTTTAATCAAAAAACCTCAGCATTGCTGAGGTTTTTTTGTTTAAGCGTTATATATTACGCCATATAGTTTTCAGGCAAGTCAATTTGCGCAACACCCGACTCTACCGCAGCAAGTGCTACAGCTTTAGCTATACGCGGTAGTAAACGCGGATCCATTGGTTTTGGAATAATATACTGCGCACCAAACTCTAGCTTATCTACGCCTGCGGCTTTTAAAACTTCTGCAGGTACAGGCTCTTTGGCAATACTACGAATAGCCTCAACTGCAGCAATTTTCATTTCATCGTTAATCGCGCTTGCACGTACATCAAGTGCACCACGGAAAATAAACGGAAAACATAAAACATTATTTACTTGGTTAGGGTAATCAGAGCGCCCTGTTGCCATAATTAAATCATTGCGTGCGCCGTGTGCAAGTGCAGGATCGATCTCTGGATCTGGGTTTGAACATGCAAACACGACCGGCTTTTCTGCCATTAGTTTTAAATCTTCGGCAGCTAACAAGTTAGGACCCGAAACACCAACAAACACATCAGCATCTGCAATTACATCTTGCAATGTGCGTTTATCGGTATTGTTAGCAAAAAGCTGTTTATATTCATTTAAATCATCGCGACGAGTATGAATAACACCTTTGCGGTCAAGCATATAAATGTGTTCACGCAGTGCACCACACTTAATTAACAGTTCCATACACGCAACTGCAGCAGCGCCTGCACCTAAACATACAATTATTGCATCTTCAATTGATTTACCTTGTACTTCTAGTGCATTTAACATGCCGGCAGCCGTAACAATGGCGGTGCCGTGTTGATCATCATGAAAAACAGGAATGCTACAACGCTCTATTAATGCTTTTTCAATTTCAAAACACTCTGGTGCTTTAATATCTTCAAGGTTAATACCACCGAATGTGTCAGCAATATTGGCAACCGTGTTAATAAAGTCTTCTGTTGTTTTGTGCTTTACTTCAATATCAATAGAATCAAGCCCTGCAAAACGTTTAAACAATAACGCCTTGCCTTCCATTACTGGTTTAGACGCTAAAGGACCTAAATTACCCAAGCCCAAAATTGCAGTACCATTAGTGATAACCGCAACCATGTTACCCTTACCGGTATATTTATATGCATTTGCAGGATCTGCGGCAATTTCACGTACAGGCTCAGCGACACCTGGGCTATAAGCTAGGGCTAAGTCTTGAACTGTTTCAGCTGGTTTTGTTAGCTCAATGCTAATTTTACCAGGTACGGGATGTGAGTGATAATGTAGTGCTTGTTCACGAAAGTCAGACATAACGCGATGGTATCCTGCAATTTAAGTTAAAGTGAGAGGTGGAGTCTTGGGGTACGATACCCTTATTATTTTTAAATTCCAAGCAATATCAGGTCTATCCTGTTATATGCTATATCCTTTAATTTTAAGAGGTTTTTCAGTAACTTTGCAGGATTATATAAACATTTGATAAATAAAAATTCACCAAAAAAGTAAGTTTTGAGGTGCGTTTATGTCTATTAAAATATTAAAAAAATGTATGTTTAACGTATCATCATAAACTTAAAATAACAGCCTACTACACTACTTTAAAAACAGATAAGCCCACGTTAGCTACTTTTATCAACCTAGTTAAAATTTGTACTATTTAAAATATAGAGAATATCTATCAATTTGTCTGCAAAGGTTTATGCATACTCAGAATAAGAATAGGAAATAGTTATGCAAGGTGTGATGTAGCTCGAGCAAGCTAAATAAGATAAGAAGTGGTAAATTTTAGACACAAAAAAAGCACCCTAAGGTGCTTTTTTTAACTAAACAGCAATAATTACTTCTTGCTGCTAAGTGCACCGAAGCGCTTGTTGAAGCGATCAACACGGCCGCCAGTGTCTAAAATCTTTTGCTTACCAGTGTAAAACGGGTGACACGCAGAACATACGTCTAAGTGAATGTCTTTACAAAGAGTTGAGCTAGTTTCGAATTTGTTTCCGCATGAACATGTTGCAGAAATTACTTCGTACTTAGGGTGAATACCTTCTTTCATAGGAACCTCTAGTTAAGGCCGCATCGCTCTCCAAACCCGAAGTCTGGCACCATACGTCGTTAAAACAAATTTGTTGGTGGCGGATTTTATCCAACAACCTTCCCCTGCACAAGTATTTATTTATCTTTTCGCTAAAAAAGTGAACAATCTCTTTCTCAAGTACTATTGCTAGTAGGTTTTTAGCGGTATTTTTAGTACATTACAGCATTAATTTTACGGGTTGAGTTGTTATGAGTTTTGTTGAAGTTGCTATTAAAGTCCCGCTTCCACGCACCTTTGATTATAAAATAGAAGAGCAGCTCAGTGGCTTATCAACACCCATACTACCGGGCATGCGGGTTTTAGTACCTTTTGGTAATCAAAAAAAAGTAGCTGTTGTTCTGGGCATTAAAAACAGTACCGACGTCCCTTTAGATAAAATTAAGAATATTATAGAGGTAATAGACGACACCCCTATTTTAAGCGCCCAACATTTAGAACTCCTTAGCTTTACTGCCCGCTATTATTGCTATCCCTTAGGCGAAACTATTCACATAGCGCTACCGAGTGCACTTCGCCAAGGTGAATCGCCAGATAAAACCAGTATTAACATGGTTGCTCTGACAGAAAAAGGCTCAAAAGTACCGTCATTAAAAGCCAAAACACAACTCAATTTATTAAAGCAGTTGTCGCAATCGGGGAAATCATCGTTAACCGAATTAAAAGCTCTTGGCTTTAGTAAAAAAACAATCGATAGCCTAATAGATAAAGAACTCATAACACAAACTATTGAGCACGATAACCAATGGCAAAGTGTTGCTCCAACTGTCGGTAGTAAACCAGTACTTAATAAAGAACAAGCGGTTGCCTGTACGGCAATAAATCAAAGTAGTGGATTTAGCAGCTTTTTATTAGAAGGCGTAACTGGCAGTGGTAAAACAGAAGTGTATTTACAGTGCCTAGAAGAAGTACTCAAACGTGGCGAGCAAGCATTAGTATTAGTGCCAGAAATAGGCTTAACGCCACAAACTGTAAACCGTTTTCGTCGCCGCTTTCCTGATACACCCATTATGCTTTGGCATTCAGCCCTTACCGACAACGAGCGATTGCAAACATGGCGTTTTTGCGAAAAAGGCAGTTGTGCAATAGTTATAGGCACACGTTCGAGTATTTTTCTGCCATTTTTAAAACTCGGTATGATAGTTGTCGATGAAGAGCACGATTCATCATTTAAGCAACAAGATACCCTTCGTTACCATGCTCGTGATTTGGCCGCATACAGAGCTTTTCAGCATAAAATACCACTAATATTAGGCAGTGCTACACCCGCACTTGAAACACTTCACAAAGCAATTAATAACAAATATCAGCTACTAAGTTTAACCGAGCGCGCGCAAACTGCGACAGATAACCAATTTAAGTTACTCGATATGAAAGGCCAACCCGACCAAGCAGGTATTGCACATGCAAGCCTTGCAACTATGCGCCAACACTTAAATCGCGGTAAACAGGTTATGGTTTTTTTAAATCGCCGAGGTTTTTCACCCACTCTTATTTGCCATGAATGTGGCTGGCTAAGTGAATGTAAACGCTGCAGTACCAGCGCCACATTTCATAAAGCGATTGGGCAAATGATTTGTCATCACTGTGGCGATCAATACCCTGTTCCTCACCAATGTCCTGATTGTGGAAGTACGCAAATATTTCCAAATGGCAAAGGTACAGAGCAAATTGAAGAGTTTTTATCGACCGAGTTTCCAGATACACCCGTTACTCGCATAGACCGCGATTCAACTCGCCGTAAAGGCAGCCTTGAAAAAGCACTAGATGAAATAAACCTAGGCGGTGCACGCATTTTAGTAGGCACACAAATGCTTGCCAAAGGCCATCACTTTGCAGATGTAAGCCTTGTTATAATTTTAGACGTAGATAGCGGTTTATACTCATGCGACTTTAGGGCAACAGAGCATTTAGCACAGTTAGTTACTCAAGTCGCGGGCCGAGCTGGGCGTTCAGGGGAACCTGGCCAAGTATTATTACAAACACACTTTCCAGAACACCCGCTTTTACAAGACTTAGTTAATAATGGTTACCAAGACTTTGCTCGCTTTGCACTGAGTGAACGCGATGATGCAGACTTACCACCCATTACAAATATGGCTATTGTCCGTGCACAAGGACACAGCATTAAGCTAGTCGTCGATTTTTTGACGGATTTGGTTCCTGTGAATGGGGTATCTGGTATACAATTGCTCGGTCCGATCCCTGCTCCACTTGAAAAAGTCGCAGGTATGTATCGTTTTCAATTACATATTCAAGCGCAAGATCGTCGCATATTACATCAGTACCTTGCGCAAATGGTTGATTATTTAAGTTCAAGTAAACTTGCACAAAAAGTACGCTGGAGCTTAGACGTAGACCCTATAGACATGATTTAGGTTAAGGCCAAAATAACACCATGGCACAGCACGATTATATTAACAAAAAGCCTGCAGGCAGAAACAGTAAAAAAAACGCACCCGCTAAAAAACCATTTCCTATTCTTTTAGCTGTCATAGCCATCTTACTCGTCGGTGGTTTTGCTTATACATTATGGTTTATTAAAAGTAATGCAGATCCAAAACTTGTCGAAAAACAAGCAAACCCCACTGCGCCCGCAAAAGTAGAAGTGGTTATTCCACGCACACCAGAGTTTATTAAAGAAATTAGAAACCACGAGATTCAAGTTGAAGTGAAAGAACTTGAGCAAAAAGGTCCTTACGTTATGCAGTGTGGTTCGTTTAAAACCCACGCACAAGCGGAATCGCTAAAAGCTAAAATAGCATTTGCAGGCCTCATTTCTGAAATAAAACAGGCTGAAGGCAGCAATGGTACTTGGTATAAAGTGCGCTTAGGCCCATATAAAACCAAACGCCAAGCCGAAAGTGATAAAAACAAACTTAAACGTGTAAAAATAGTCGGCTGCGGAATTTGGGGCTGGACTTGAAAATAAACCATTCACCCATATAACCTCTTCATAATCGTTTTTTTACGAGTTGCCTCTGCAGCTCGATGATGAGGAATAACATGACTACTATCGTAAGTGTACGCCGTGGCGACAAGGTTGTAATTGGCGGCGATGGCCAAGTGTCTCTTGGTAATACCGTAATGAAGGGCAACGCCCGTAAAGTTCGACGTCTTTATAATGGCAAAGTAATCGCTGGTTTTGCCGGCGGTACTGCTGATGCCTTCACTCTTTTCGAACGCTTTGAAAGCAAATTAGAAATGCACCAAGGAAACCTAACTAAAGCCGCAGTAGAAATGGCTAAAGATTGGCGCAGCGACCGTGCACTTCGAAAACTCGAAGCGCTGCTCGCTGTAGCAGACGAAACAGCCTCTTTAATTATTACCGGTAATGGCGATGTGGTTCAACCTGAAAACGACCTAATTGCAATTGGCAGTGGTGGTAACTTTGCACAATCAGCTGCAACCGCCCTTTTAGAAAATACAGATTTAAGCGCTCGTGAAATAGTAGAGAAAAGCTTAACTATTGCAGGCAACATCTGCGTATTTACTAATAACTTCCAAACAATCGAAGAATTATAATAGGAACTATCATGTCTGATATGACCCCAAGAGAAATTGTTCACGAGCTAGATCAGCACATTATAGGTCAGGCTAAAGCAAAAAAAGCAGTGGCTATCGCACTTCGTAACCGCTGGCGCCGCATGCAACTCAAAGAAGATTTACGCAGCGAAGTAACACCAAAAAACATTTTAATGATTGGTCCAACCGGTGTAGGTAAAACAGAAATTGCCCGCCGATTAGCAAAACTTGCTAACGCACCCTTTATTAAAGTAGAAGCGACTAAGTTCACTGAAGTTGGCTATGTTGGTAAAGAAGTTGAGACTATCATCCGCGATTTAGTCGATGTATCAATTAAAATGACTCGCGAACAGCAGACTAAGAAATTTAAACATCGCGCCGAAGAAGCAGCAGAAGAGCGCATTTTAGATGCCCTTTTACCACCAGCGAAAGATCAATACGGCGAAACGCAGCGTGATGATAACTCATCAACTCGCCAAGCGTTCCGTAAAAAGCTACGTGAAGGTCAGCTAGATGATAAAGAAATTGAAATCGATTTAGCACAAGCACAACCAAACGTAGAAATTATGGCGCCTCCTGGTATGGAAGATATGACCAACCAGCTACAAAGCATGTTTCAAAACATGGGCGGCGATAAGCGCACTAAGCGTAAACTAAAAATCAAAGAAGCCTTCAAACTATTAACGGAAGAAGAAGCCGCTAAATTAGTAAATCCTGAAGAGCTAAAAGAACAAGCTATTTTTGCAGTAGAGCAAAACGGTATTGTGTTTATTGATGAAATAGACAAAATTTGTAAGCGCGGCGATTCTTCAGGTCCAGATGTGAGCCGAGAAGGTGTTCAGCGCGACTTACTACCGCTAATTGAAGGTTCAACTGTAAATACTAAGCACGGAATGGTTAAAACTGACCATATGCTGTTTATTGCCTCTGGTGCGTTTCAGATGGCAAAGCCATCAGATATGATCCCAGAGCTACAGGGCCGCTTACCGATTCGAGTAGAACTTGAAGCACTTACTGCAGATGACTTTAAACGCATCCTTACAGAGCCTCATGCATCGCTTACCGAGCAACAACGAGAGCTGCTTAAAACTGAGCAGGTATCGATTGAGTTTAGCGACGATGCAATTGAACGTATTGCCAAAGCAGCTTGGCAAGTTAACGAGAAAACCGAAAACATCGGTGCTCGTCGTTTACACACTGTAATGGAAAGATTGATGGAAGAAATTTCATACGACGCTTCTGAAAAAGCAGGCTCGTCATTAGTAATCGACGCCGCTTATGTTGAGAAACACTTAGGTGCACTTGTTGAAGATGAAGACTTAAGCCGCTTTATTCTATAAAACGAATATAAACGTTATACTAAAAGCCTCCAGATTGGGGGCTTTTTAATGGGATATATTAAATGAAACACGTAACAAAAGTGCATTACCACAGTGTAAGTAAAAATCTAGATGTTTACTTTGATGATGACAGTAAAGCTGTATTTAGCTGTGAGTTTTTACGTGTACACTCCCCTTCAGCTGAAGTGCAGGGCCATGGCTCTGGCCCAATGAAGCTAGTACTTAATAAGCAAGCTGTAGGAATAAAAAGTATTGTACCTGTTGGGCATTACGCACTTCGTTTAGATTTTGACGATGGCCATAACAGCGGACTATTTAGCTGGCGCTACTTTGAAAAACTACAACAGCAACAAGATACATTGTGGAGTGAATATTTAGCGCGGGTAACTGAACACGAAAAAAGTAAAGATAGCGTGCCTATAAAATTTGTTCCTTAAACTTTATAGGCCCGTTCTATTAAGCGTTATTAAACCTTAAATTTATCAATTGCAGTGAACAGAACGCGAGCCTGCTCAGAGACCTCTTCACTTGTTTGCGCATTGTTAGCAGCATGTTCAGTTGCGTCTTGTGCAATATCGCGAATTCTTACTACATTTTTATTAACCTCTGATGCCACTTGGCTTTGCTCATCAATAGCAACTGCTATTTGAGAGCTCATTTCCATTATTGTTTGTACATCTTCAGTAATTGCGCCTAATAGCTCACCTGCTTTAATTGCTTGCGAGGCACTTTCATCACCTTGAGAGCGACATTTGTGCATAATACTCACCACTTCTTGAGTACGCTGCTGTAAGGTACTTATAATACCTTCAATCTCACTTGTAGACTCTTGAGTACGCTTTGCTAATGAACGAACCTCATCTGCAACAACAGCAAAACCACGACCATACTCACCAGCACGGGCCGCTTCTATTGCCGCATTAAGTGCAAGTAAATTTGTTTGATCTGCAATCCCTCGAATTACATCAAGCACTGAACCAATTGTTTCACCATCTTTTTCAAGTTGCGACACTACATTTGATGCATTCCCCAGCGAATCAGATAGGGCCCTAATGTGCTTAACGGTAGAATCTACTTCACTACGCCCTTGTTGTGCACTTAAATTTGTTGACTCTGCTTTTTTCGCAGCCGCCTCAGTATTATGTGAAATATCCTGAATCGTCGCCTGCATTTCGGTGGCTGCCGTTGCAACCATGTCGGCTTCATGTAGTTGCTCTTGCATACCAGAGCTTGTTGCTGCGGTACTTTGTGATAAATGCTCTGTTGCTACATTAAGCGTGTTTAAAGCACCATTAACTTCGTTAATTAAGTTCTTAAAATCGCCTATTAAGCTATTAAAGTCGACCGTCATGGTGGTAATTTCGTCTTTACCAGTTTGCTCTATCATCACGCTCAAATCATTATTACGACGAATATCGTTAATGGTGTGATAAACCCGCTCAATAGGTACAATAATGGAGTGGCTTGTAAAATAAACGAGTGCTAATACAATCACACCTGCAATCACAAATACCAAAATAGCTAAAAATTGAGCCTGCTCTACACTTTGCTCTACTTGTAACTTAGTGTCTTTAACGATTTTAGAAACAATGGCGTCGCTTTTATCTACACTGTCACGCATTACTCCAAGTGCGCCTGACTCAAGATCTAGCCCTAGCTTAGTTTGCGCCTGCACAAGTGTTTGAAATTCGCTTTGGTATATATCAATCAAAGGATTAATTTGTGCTTTATAGTCGCTTGGCAGCTGTGCTGCAGCTACCTGCTGCTTAAATGTATTAATTCCCTCATTAAAACGCCCTAGGTACTTAATATCAAATCTCAGCATGAAGTCTTTTTCTGAGCGTCTTAGTTGCAGCATTGACGACAGCAGTTGGTAATTTTGCTGCTCTTTTAATAGTTGCTCAACTTCATGAACCGAGCTTCTAAGCTTGCCATATAACCCGTCGGTCGGGGTTAAACCAATCTCTTTTTGAAGCTTAACAACAGTTTCAAAATCATTATTATAGCTATTTATTAGTTGCTCAAAGCGCTGGACCTGCTCCTGTGCAATACCTTGGTTAGCCATTAACTGTTGTAACTTTTTTACTTTATCACTTAACTGCTCAAAATCCGTTTCAAATGCAGTTAACGCATCTTCTTGTTTATAAAACAAAAAGTTTTTTTCATGTTTACGCAATGCTAATGCATGTACGTTGAGCTCTTCTGCTAATTGAATAGTCTTGTTTAAGCTCAAGGTTGTACGTGATTCAAAAATAATCACGCATAAAAGGACCACCATTGCTAAACCAACAACGACTGCGTTTAGTTGTAAACGTCGTTTAATTGTTAAGTTTTGTAAAAAATTCATCGCTAACGCCTTTTTTAAATATGCATTTGTATTATAGCTAATAGATCAACAGCGACTAATTAATTTAACTTTTTATTATTGGTAATTCTAAACAGTTTAAATGTGATGGCTATAAGGCGACACTATCCCACAAACCTTTATGTAACGATTGTGTGTTATTCCATTGTTGTTTAACCAACCAATCAATTAAAGGCGCGGGATCGCTGGGGTAATTTATTTGCTTGTTTTGCGGCGCGCTATTCCAATCATCAAGGGCTTGTGGGTTTAAATAGTTCATAACATGCGCCATGCCCATGGCAAATAAAGTTTGTGCATTTGCTGCTTGCTCAAACTGACCATCTAAAGGCTTTAATAGTAACTTTTTACCTAACTTAAGCGCTTCACTGGCAAGCTCAAATCCCGCGTTACCAACAACACCACTTGTGTTTGCTAAGTCGTTTAAAAAGCCAGAACGTGAAGGGGCTCGTAAATGTATATGTCCAAAAGACTGATTGCTGGCATTTGGGTGATAGCAATAAAATTCTTTTTCGGGAAAGTCTTTTAAATAATCAACAACGCTATCTAAGTTTTCGAAAGGTAAATATACCAATACCTTGTTCATTACTGCTACAGGGTTGTCGTGATTATGATGAGCAATAAAAGGCGGTATTATATTATTTGCAAATGGTTGCCAGTGCACGCCTAAGTAGGTAGTTGCTGGTGCATAATGCTTGATAAGTGATTTTCTCAGGACGCCACGACCAAACATAGGTACGTTATCTGACAAAAATGCTGCTTGGTGACTAATGCCAATAACGGGTATACCTGCCCGTTTTGCAGCCCATGCTGTAACAGGCTCAAAGTCGTTAAGTACAAAATCGTACTGTTTTATCTCAAGCGATTTTATATCACTCACCAACTTACAAATTCGCATGTTTTTAAGTGTTTTTAAATTTTTAACTTGCCCATTTTCAGTGCTAAACGACAAACCACGATACGCTTTATAATCTGAGAATTCGTGCATATCAAAGTAATCTTTATTTGCGCGCCCTGAAAACACATAATCAACATCAATACCGAGCTTATTAAAGCAGCTTGCCATAACCCGAGCGCGCGTTATATGACCATTACCGGTACCTTGTACTCCATACAATATTTTCATGCAGGCACCACGAGTGCTAACGCAAATAAACCACAAAAACTACCAATCGTTGCGCCTATTATAATATCAGCAGGAAAGTGCACACCCAATACCACACGAGACATAGCAACGCCGGTAGCCCAACTAAATAGTAGTAATGCATATTCTGGGAAAAAATGGCTTAATATAATTGCCACTAAAAAGGCTGCAGCACTGTGACCCGATGGTAAACTAAATTTATCGCTTGGTACTATATAGGCATTTGTTACTAAGCAGTCGCATGGACGGATCCGAGCAAATCTATTTTTAGCTAGTAGGTAAATAGGTCTTTCTATAGCAAAACCAATTAATATAGTGACAGGCAATAATTGGTGCTGTTCATTATTACTAAGCCACCACACTGCTAAGCATATTAATATATAAAGCCCACCATCACCGCTTTTAGACAAACCAAAGGCCATTGTTTTAAACCACCTCGGTGAATTGCAATTAAACAAAGTTAAAAATAATTGCTCATCTATCTGAGTTACCTTTTTAAGCATATTATTATTCATCACCATCCCTCATCGCATAACATATGAACACCGATTTAGCTTATGTGTTGTAAATAACAATTGAGTGACGCTTTTAATACACTATTATTGCGATTAATGATTTAGCGCTTGTTTTGCCTAAATTTACTGCGATTAAGTCGTTGTTATTGCTTATAAGGAGGGTATACTGAGATATAAATTAATGTACCTTTTGAGGATAAAATAATGGATTACAGCACTTCTGATTTATGCGACCACTTTGCTGACGTGGTTGACGTGCTAGAGCCTATGTTCATCAACTTTGGTGGTCGACACAGCTTTGGTGGCCGCATTAAAACGGTTAAATGTTTTGAAAATAATGAACTCATCCGCGAATTACTTTCTCAAGATGGTACAGACCTAGTACTTCTTATTGATGGTGGCGGCTCAACTCGTCGCGCACTAATCGACATTGAACTGGCTGAGCTAGCACTTGAAAACAACTGGAATGGTATTGTTGTTTACGGCGCAGTACGCCACGTTGATGAGCTTGAAGAGCTTGATTTAGGCATTCAAGCAATTGCTTCAATCCCTGTTGCAGCCGACAGCGAAGGTGCTGGTGAAGATGCTATAGGCGTTAACTTTGCTGGGGTATCATTTTTTGATGACGACTTTATTTATGCTGATAGCACAGGCATTGTTTTATCTGCAGAAGAATTAGAGTTGGAAGTTGTAGAAGTATAACGTGACTTCCCATTTAAAAGTATATGATGAAAGCGCGGTTAGAACACTTTGCTCTACCCGCGCAAATGAGAAAAAAGCATGGCAATCAATGGCCTTGCTCGACACCCAAGTAAACCTGCAACAAGCACTTGTTGACGCTGCTCAATTTGGTATCCGCTATGTACTTCTGGGTATTTGCGAAGATATCGGCCCAAAAGCAAACTTAGGAAATGGCGGTGCAAACGAAGCATGGCCGGCTTTTTTAAAACGCTTTTTAAACCAACCTCACAATCAATTTATTGCCACTCAAAAAGTGCTTTTATTGGGTGAAGTTAATACTGATGATTTAATGGCGCAAAGCAACCAGCTTAATAATCAGCAAGGCCAGCAGTTAACTCAATTACGAGATTTATGCCAACAGCTTGATGAACGCGTAGAGTCGGTATTGAGCCTTATTTTTAAAGCGGGGCTTGAGCCAATCGTTATTGGCGGAGGTCATAACAATTGCTTGGGAATTATCCGTGCCCTGAGTAAGTCAAAAAATACACCTATTAATGCTATCAACTTTGACCCTCATGCCGACTTTAGAGAATGTGAAGGTCGCCATAGCGGCAATGGCTTTCGCTACGCTTATAACGAGCAACATCTAAGTAATTACCACGTTATTGGCTTACATGAGATAAAAAACAATCAAGCAATTATAGATGCAATGAGTGAAGCTAACTTTACGTTTGATAGCTATCAATCAATACAAGTTAAGCGAAAAACTACACTCACGCAGGCAATTGAAAACGCATTAAGTAATTTTAACGATTTACCACTGGGTATTGAAGTTGATTTAGATAGTATTACTTACATGCCGGTGAGTGCGTACACATGTTGCGGATTTAGTGTGAATGACACTGAGCACTTTGTGCATTTAGCAGCAAACCATCGCGACTCTAAGTACTTACATTTATGTGAAGCAGCGCCTAGCCAGCACCCTAACGGAGTTGAGGCCGGTGCTGCCCATGTAGGACAAGTGATCAGTGCACTTGTGAATAGCTATCTACAAGCCAAAGAAAACACTTAGCGCTGTTGAACTAATCGCCACTCTTTTAGCCAGCTCATTAAACCAATACTACTTAGCGGGTGACCAAAGTAATAACCTTGGGCAGCATAACCTTTTAAGCTTTTTACAAACTTAAGTTGCTCAAGTGTTTCTACCCCTTCAAAAATCACTTTTGTTTTTTGTTGGTTATGCATTTCAACCATTCCGCTAACTAAACTGCGTATATTATTTTGATTACTAAAGTCAGCAGTGAGTGAAGGTGAAACCTTAATATACTCTACCGCTAAGCTTGGTAACTTAGAAAGCAGTACCGGGTTATCACCAAGTCCATCAACACATACTTTTAAGCCTATGTTATTAAGCCTTGCGATCATGCCTCTGCCTTTATCATCTAGTCCCGCAAAAATATGCAAAGGGCATTCAACAATTAAATCGCCAGCTTCCAAGTGATGCTCACTTAAAACAACATCAACAAATTCAATAAACTCTTCGTTAAGCATTTCAGGACCAAATACGTTAATGCTAAGCGGTATAGAAATACCTTCTATTCTAAGCGCCATTGCAAGCTCAGCAGCTCTCTCTATTACAAATTTAGCGAGTGGATAACCAAGCCCTGCAATTCTAATGTCGTCGATAAACCTGTTAGCGGATAAAATCCCTTGCTTAGGGTGCTGCCAACGCAGTAGTAATTCTAAAAACTCAATTTGACCGTTTTCGTTACAAATAATAGGCTGAAAATAAAGCTCTAACTCGCTCGAAAAATCAATATTTGCTAATTCCTTTAGTCGCGCTTGTTGCTCTCGCAATTCAATCATCATTTGTTGATGATAAGGCACAACCTTGCGATCTGGGTGGCTATCGAGTGCCAGATATGCGTACGATATTAAATTATCAAAGTTGTTATCTTGCTCATTACAATCAACATAACTCGCTCTCGCTTTTACTTCTACAGTGCAGTTAGCAACATTAAATGGCTTAAGCGTTGCACCCAGTATTTGGTCAATAACTAATTCATGTAAGTGTTTTTGATTCGCGAAACTACAAATAAATGCAAAGTTAAGACCCCCTAAGTGGGCTAGCTTTTCTTGTCCAGTTAAAGTCACTATTTCGTCACTTGAAAGTAGCTCTTTTATTCGATTAGCCGATTGCGCTAACAGTATATCGCCAAAGTCGCGTCCAATATGCTGGTTAACTTGCTCAAAGCCTTCAAGGCGAATAACGATTAACGCTGCGCTTATTTGTTTGTTGTCGCACCATGCATAGTAACCTTGGCGTAACTGTTTTCTATCTGCAAAAACTGAAAGCGGAGACTCTTCAACAAATGCATCACCTTCAGGTTCTGGCTCTATAACGACTTCTATTTCAGCGCTTTCATCATTTAAAAAGCCAACAATAGCTAATAATAATATTGCTAACACAACCCAAAATAGCGGAACTTCCAATAATAAATGAGCTGAAAATAGAACAACAAATAAAAGACCAGCCATTGAGCTGGTAATTATCATGCTCCAATTATTTCGCTCAAATGCTTGCCATAAGTGAAAACAAAACCCAAAGGCTAGTAAAATAGCAAGCCAAGCCGCACCGCTGCTTAAAATAGCTAAACCAACAGCAGCTGTGCATAAATAACTAAATTTAATACTGGTATTTTTAACAGCAAATAAAGTGGCGATCATCGCCATTAATAGTGCACCACTAAAAAATATTGGGAAATTACTGTCGGTTAGTATGTTCAAATTAACGGCATCCGTATTCGCTAAAAAAGTTTAAACCAAGTTATATGTGGGTAAAAATAATACAAACTAATTAATTCTACCCAAAATCCATAAATTTAACAGTTTATTTACGCCAAATTGGTAACTTAATTGTGATGGATGACTTATTTGCCAATGCGCAATATCAGCTCTTGCGCCAACCTTTAAAATACCACGGTCGTCTAAACCTAGTGCTTTAGCTGCATTTCGAGTAACACCAGCTAATGCTTGCTCAGGTGTTAATCTAAACAATGTGCATGCCATGTTCATCATCAAGTGCACTGAGCATAGTGGTGAAGTACCTGGGTTAAAATCACTCGCAATAGCTATAGGTACTTTATATTGATTAAGTAATTCAATAGGTGGGAATTTAGTTTCTCTTAAAAAATAAAATGCACCTGGCAATAATACCGCTACCGTCCCAGCGTCTGCCATGGCTTTTACACCCTCTTCATCTAGATGCTCAATATGATCCGCCGAAAGGCCATTAAACTGCGCCACCAGCTTAGCACCCTGTTGATTAGATAGCTGCTCAGCATGGCATTTTACTGGGAGGTTATGCTTTTTAGCCGCCTGGAAAACACGTTTGGTTTGCGAATAACTAAACCCAACATTTTCACAAAATACATCGACTGCATCAGCAAGATTATTAGCCACTACCTGATCAAGCATGTCAGTACACACTAAATCAATATATTCATCAGCACGGCCTTTGTATTCAGGCGGTAGAGCATGCGCCCCTAAAAAAGTAGTTTTAATATCAATAGGGTGATGTTGACCTAATAAACGAGCGACTTCTAATATTTTTATCTCATTTTCAGTATCTAGCCCATAACCAGACTTTATTTCAACGGTGGTTACACCTTCTTTTAATAACGTATTTAAGCGATCTTTTGCATCAACAAACAATTGTTCACGGTCGGCTGCTCTTGTGGCTTTAACCGTGCTTGCTATGCCACCGCCTTGTGCTGCGATTTGCTCATAGCTTACGCCTTGCAAACGCTGTTCAAACTCTTGCGATCTTGAACCTGCAAATACTAAGTGAGTATGGCAATCTACTAAGCCCGGCGTTAACCACTGTCCTTTTACACTCAATGTCGGCGTTGCAAACACATCAAAACTAGGCAATGTTGATTGCTCTCCAATCCACGCAATTTTACCATTTTTAATGGCTATAGCAGCATTTTCGATTGCGCCATAAGGGGCATTTATATTGCTATCCATAGTGGCAATATTGGCATCAGTTAAAAGTAAGTCGATTTCTTCTAACTCATAATTTTGTGTTGTGCTTTGCATTTTTTAGCCCTTTTTACGCCCAGAGTGATGAAAATATAGTCTAACAACCCATCTTGTATATACAAGATAATTGTGTCATCTTATTTATATAGTTTATTTTTAATGTAACCATAAATTTAATGACGACACCTAAATTTGCGCAAATAAAACAATTCATTGTTGATAAAATTCGCAGCGGTACGTGGCAAGAAAACCAACGTGTTCCCTCTGAAAACGAACTAAGTAGTCAATTTAGTGTAAGCAGGATGACAGCCCGCAGAGCACTAAGCGAATTAACCGAGGCAGGTATTTTAACCCGCAGCCAAGGGCTTGGTACATTTGTAGCTACATTTAAATCGCAGTCATCGTTACTTGAAATAAAAAATATTGCTGATGAAGTAAAAGAGCGTAACGGCAACTACACCTGTAGTGTACTCATACTCGAATCAATAAATGCAGTAGCACCTATTGCCATTGCACTTGGTGTTGAGGTTGACAGTGTTGTATATCGAAGTGTACTTGTGCATAACGAAAATGACAGCCCTTTGCAGCTAGAAGAGCGTTTTGTAAATCCTGCCCTTGCGACTGGCTACTTACAACAAGACTTCAGCACGCTTACACCACATGAATATCTATCTAGTGTTGCCCCACTTACCCAAGCAAGGCATACAGTAGAGGCCATTATGCCAAACAGCGAAATGTGCCAATGGTTAAATTTATATAATGAAGAGCCATGCTTACAAGTGATCCGACGCACCTGGTCTGTTAAAGGCATTGTAAGCTTTGCGCGCCTTGTATCACCTGGCAGTAAATATCGCTTAGGCGGCCACTTAACATTTAAAAAATAACAAACAATAGCGCTTACTGCGCTTTTTTTATAACAAATCACCTTGTATATACAACAGGAGCAAAACATGAACAACCGACTCGACACAAGTCGCGTAATACGTGCACCTCTCGGAGATAAAATAAGTGCTAAAAGCTGGCAAACAGAAGCTGCCAAGCGCATGCTAATGAATAATTTAGACCCTGAAGTTGCAGAGCATCCTCATGCACTTGTTGTATATGGTGGTATTGGCCGAGCAGCTCGTGATTGGCCAAGTTATGACAAAATTATAGAAACCCTCGATAGGCTCGAAAGCGACGAAACCCTGCTTGTACAATCAGGAAAACCCGTTGGTGTATTTAAAACCCACAGTAATGCTCCTCGCGTGCTTATTGCTAACTCAAATCTTGTTCCACACTGGGCAAATTGGGAGCACTTTAACGAGCTCGATAAAAAAGGCTTGATGATGTACGGGCAAATGACGGCGGGTTCTTGGATCTATATTGGCTCGCAAGGCATAGTACAAGGAACTTACGAAACCTTTGTAGCTATGGCAAAGCAACATTTTGCAGGTAGCGCTAGTGGTAAATGGGTATTAACAGGTGGTCTTGGTGGTATGGGCGGTGCGCAACCACTTGCAGCTACAATGGCTGGGTTTAGTGCACTGGTTGTTGAATGTGATGAAAGCCGTATCGATTTTCGTATAAAAACAGGCTACGTTGATGTAAAAGCAACAAATCTTGAACACGCACTGCAATTAATAACCGATGCATGTGTTAAAGGTAAAGCCCTCTCAGTGGGTTTACTAGGTAACGCTGCCGATGTATTTAGTACACTGGTTAAAACAGGCATTACCCCTGATGTAGTCACAGATCAAACATCTGCTCACGATCCATTAAATGGTTACTTACCACAAGGCTGGACAATGGAGTACGCAGCAAAAATGCGTGAGCAAGATCCAAAAGCCGTAGTAAAAGCCGCTAAACAATCAATGGCAGTCCAAGTTAAAGCTATGCTAGCACTACAAAAAGCCGGTGCCGCCACTACTGATTACGGTAATAATATTCGTCAAATGGCGTTTGATGAGGGTGTTACCAACGCGTTTGATTTTCCTGGATTTGTGCCTGCATATATTCGCCCTTTATTTTGTGAAGGGATTGGACCATTTAGATGGGTAGCATTATCAGGCGACCCTGAAGATATATATAAAACCGACGCTAAAGTAAAAGAGCTTATTCCTGATGATGCACATTTACATAACTGGCTTGATATGGCGCGGGAACGCATACAATTCCAAGGTTTACCTGCACGCATTTGCTGGGTTGGCCTAAAAGATAGAGCACGCCTTGCACTGGCCTTTAATGAAATGGTTAAAAATGGCGAACTTAAAGCCCCTATAGTTATTGGTCGCGATCACCTCGACTCTGGCTCAGTTGCCAGCCCTAACCGCGAAACAGAGAGCATGAAAGATGGCTCAGATGCAGTATCAGATTGGCCATTACTCAACGCACTGCTTAATACCGCAAGTGGCGCTACTTGGGTGTCGCTTCATCATGGTGGCGGTGTAGGAATGGGATTTAGTCAGCACTCTGGTGTAGTTATTGTTGCCGATGGTACTGATGAAGCTAAAGAGCGTATTGCTCGCGTACTGTGGAACGACCCTGCAACAGGTGTAATGCGCCATGTTGATGCCGGATACGACATAGCAAAAAACTGCGCTAAAGAACAAAATTTAGACCTACCTATGTTAAACGAGGAATGATCATGTTCGAACTTACTCTCACACCCGGATCACTTGATTTAAACACACTAAGAAAAATTAATAATTCACCGGTAAAGCTGAGCCTTGCAAAGCATGCCGAGTCGCAAATAGCAGCCAGCGCGCAAACCGTTCAAAATGTTATTAATGAACACCGCACTGTATATGGAATTAACACCGGCTTTGGATTATTAGCCAATACTAAAATTGCCGACGACCAACTTGAATTATTACAGCGCTCCATTGTGCTTTCACACGCTGCGGGTATTGGCGAATACATGGATGACAGCACAGTAAGGTTAATGATCACCTTAAAAGTAAACTCGCTTTCACGTGGCTATTCGGGCATTCGCCTGCAAGTAATCCAATTTTTTATGCAGCTGCTTAGTAGCGAAGTATATCCATGCGTGCCTAAAAAAGGCTCCGTGGGGGCATCGGGAGATTTAGCCCCTCTTGCGCATATGTGTCTACCTTTATTAGCTGAAGGTCAAATGCGACATAAAGGAGAAATAATTAGCGCAGCACAAGGGTTAAAAATAGCGGGACTTGAACCCCTAACACTTGCAGCCAAAGAAGGCTTAGCATTATTAAATGGCACACAAGCGTCGACTGCGTTTGCACTACAAGGCCTATTTAGAAGCGAGAACTTATATGCACAAAGCTGCGTTATCGGATCAATAAGCATAGAAGCTGCAATGGGCAGTCGCGCGCCATTTGATGCACGTATTCATGAAATTCGTGGACAGCGCGGACAAATAGACACCGCTCAAGTATTTAGAGAGCTACTCGATACGCACTCTCAAATTAGTAACTCCCACGTCAATTGTGAAAAAGTACAAGATCCATACTGCCTTCGCTGCCAGCCTCAAGTGCTAGGTGCTTGCCTAACTCAGATACGCCAAGCTGCAGAAGTGTTACTATGCGAGTCGAACGGTGTAACCGATAATCCGCTAGTTTTTGCCGATGTAGGCGACATAATATCGGGAGGAAACTTTCATGCAGAGCCCGTTGCAATGGCCGCTGACAACTTAGCAATCGCAATTGCCGAAATTGGCGCATTAGCAGAAAGGCGAATTGCATTACTTATCGATTCAAACCTATCCAAATTGCCGCCATTTCTAGTTGAAAACGGCGGGGTAAATTCTGGATTTATGATTGCCCAAGTTACCGCAGCAGCGCTTGCATCAGAAAACAAATCATTAGCGCATCCGGCTTCGGTCGATAGCTTGCCTACATCTGCAAATCAAGAAGATCATGTTTCTATGGCAACCTTTGCAGCAAGGCGCTTAGATGAAATGGCCAATAATACCCAAGGTGTTTTGGCAATAGAATGGTTAGCATCGGTTCAAGGGCTAGAATTTAGAAAGCCGCTTGAACCATCAGATAAAGTGCAAAGCGCTAAAGCATTGTTACGCGAGCATGTAAGTTATTATGATAAAGACCGCTACTTTGCTCCCGATATCGAAGCTGCTAATACATTACTAAGTGAAGGTAAGCTATGCGACTTTATAGAGAGCAGTCCCCTGCCTTCAGCATATTAAATACCGTGCTGATAGCTAAACCCTAAGGCTTCAATGGCTGAGCCTAATATTTTTCGCTCAGCCGAATCAGTTCCTGTAAACGTTGGCATTTCACCACCATGTTGCTGACACTTCATAGCGTAGTATTCAGCTTTTGTGGGGTGCGCAGGATTAACCACATTATAAATATTTTGCCCTACTTGCCAGTGCTCTATCACCGCAAAAATAGCATTAATTACATCTTGTTGATGCACCATATTTACCACTTGCTCACTTGATGTATTGAGCTCTTTACCTGCCACAAAACGCCCCGGTTCTCTATTAGGCCCTAGTAAGCCAGCTAAACGAAGTATTTTGCCATCTTGTTCGAGCACTTGCTCTTCAGCTTCGTAAAGCTTTATTTGGCGCTCGTTTGTGCATGAAATATCGCTACTTTCACTATATACACCAGGCTCTTGATCGTACACCCCGGTTGATGAGCACAATAAAAAGCCCTTTGCGTTTAGCTCCTTTGAAAGCTTAAGCGCTGCGGTGAGTGTTTCAGGATAATTACTTTCACTGTGCCTGCTACGTGGTGGAATAGCACATACCCAATAAGCACCTTGTAAATCAACTTGATGCCTTAATTGTCCATCTTCAAGTGTAAACTGACGCTCAAAGTCAAACTCGTGTCTATCTGTTCTATGCGTTCCTTGTACTTGCCAGTCAGCTTTTTGTGCACTTACGCATAAAGCATGTCCTAACCAGCCTGCACCTAATACTACTAATTTATTACTTTTATTTGTCATTTTTGTATAAGCCTTTATTTTAAACGCATAATTAGTTCTTTCTATCTAACTTTATAGAGATTTTAAGTAAGATATGATTAGATATAATTTCATAAATAATAAAAATATGTGTACTCATGCTAAATAATTTATCATTACGGAAGAAAATATTATTATTGATTGGTGGAACAATTACCGTTTTACTAATTATCGCCTCAACATTTTTTGTTAAACACATTGCCAATCTCTCTAGAGAAAACATAGAAAACGAAGCACAAAGTTATCTACAGACCGAGCAACTTTCAATGCAAAGTTACTTCGTGATGTACGGTAAAATGGTATCAACCTTTGTTAATAACCCACATTTAATCAACTTTTTTGAAAATTGGGATACACGCGATCAAGCACTCGAAAGCGCGCCAGGTTACAACGAAGTAAACCAAGACTTTGTGCGTTTAAGCTCAAATGACGAAAACATTTTATCGGCCTTTTTTGCCTCAGCAACCACCGGTGAATACTTTAAAGAAAACGAGCGTACAAGTCACTACAACGGCCAGCCTTATTACGCTTACAAGCGTGGGTGGTGGCAAGAAGCCATGCAAGTTAACAAGCTTTACGTAGGTCCAATCTCTGTTGATTTAACCACAGGCGTAGCATCCGCAGTAGTACAACAACCTGTTTATAACGCTCAGCGAAAACTCATTGGTATGGGCGGTGTTGATTTACAATTAAACAAAATTAACGACATGGTCGAAAATATTCGCTTTAACGGCCAAGGTTATGGATTTTTACTCGATGGTAATCAAAAAGTAGTTCATTTTTCAAAGGCCACTGGGCATAAACTTTCAATTACAGATGAAGGTGCAAACGGTAAAGAAGGGCTCGATGCGCTTGAGCAACAATTTACAAATACAGCAGGCTTTAAAGAGTTAAATACACAAATGCGAAATAACCTTGAAGGCAGCCAAATGGTTACTTTTAAAGGTGAGCAGTTTTATGTGGTTTACCATCGCCTGCAGCTAGAGCAGCCTTATATAGATTGGTATGTAGGTCTACTTATCCCAACTACTATGATTGAAGAGCCCGTAAATGCTGCAGTAACCGCTACAACAACGGCGGTAATTATTATCTTAATCATTATATTAGCCATGATTTTATGGGCTACCCACATGATTTCAAAACCCATTACAACGCTTACGCACATTATGCGTGATATAGCATCGGGCGAAGGCGATCTTACTCAAAAAATTTATATTAATAGTCAAGATGAAGTGGGACAGCTGGCCAACCACATGAACACTTTTATTGATAAGTTGCACGCCATGATGCTTGATACCGCAGCGCAAGCAGAACAACTAAGTAATGCAGCGGCCCAGCTAAGAAGTGTTTCTGAGAAAACAAATTCTGAAATTCAGCAAGAGAAGCAGCAAGTTGATAGCGTGAGCGCAGCGGTAACTGAAATGGCGACTACTGTGCTTGAAATATCACGTAACGCACAACACACAAATAACGCAGCTGAAGAAGTACAAGCAATTACAGCTGAAGGAGCTAGCCGTTCTACACAGGCGCAAACAGTAATGACTGAACTGGCATTACATATTGGCGAAGCATCTAAAGTGGTTGCAGGTCTTGAGCAAGAAAGTAATAACATTGGTGCATTAGTCGATGTAATTAATTCCATTGCTGATCAAACCAACTTACTTGCACTTAATGCGGCTATAGAGGCTGCTCGTGCCGGTGAACACGGTAGAGGCTTTGCCGTTGTTGCTGATGAAGTACGTTCACTAGCAAGTCGCACACAAGAATCAACAGACGATATTCGAAATATGATTTCGCGCTTGCAGCAAATAGCTCAACAAGCCTCAGTAATGATGCAACAAGGACAAGATCAAACCGAGGGCTCAGTGCTTCAAACTAAAGAAGTGCTTAGCTCACTTCACAATATTGCGCAGTCGGTTACTAAAGTACAAGACCAAAGTCATCAAATAGCCACATCTACCGAGGAGCAAACTGTTGTTGCTGAGGATATTAATACGAGCCTTTCGGCAATTAATAACTTAGTGAACAGTACCGCTGACCATGCGCACACCCTCGCTGACGAAGCTCGTGACTTAAGTGATTTAGCTGCGGCGCTTAACAAAACGGTTAATCAATTTAAATTATAAAACATGTATTTAATAGTTGTGTTTAAGCGTAAAACTTAAGCGCAACTATAACCCTTGTTTTTAATTTATTTAGCACCATATCTTTACAGTTCGCTGCTATTTTTACTGTAATTGAGTAATACAAAGTGATTTTTACGAACCAGATCAAATTTTTCGATTTTATACACCGATCTTTTTATTGAGATAGTTTGTTGTTTGGCAGAGTCTGGTATAGTAGCGCACGTAATAAACAGTGCTTTTTGAACGGTTTAATACAAAATTGCTAATTAATATGTTCTAAGTGTTACTTAAAAGCACATATTAATTACCAATTGTTAAAAATGGGTTAGCCGATACTCGGCTGACAAAGAATACATTGTAACGGTTTTATCATGATATCTAATTTATTTACCAAGCTTTTTGGTAGTCGCAATGACCGCACTATTAAAAACTTAAGAAAGACGGTCGCGCTAATCAATGCGCTAGAAACGCAACTTGAAGCGCTTTCTGATGAAGATTT
This sequence comes from Pseudoalteromonas sp. SG45-3, assembly GCF_014164075.1. Taxonomy (NCBI): domain Bacteria; kingdom Pseudomonadati; phylum Pseudomonadota; class Gammaproteobacteria; order Alteromonadales; family Pseudoalteromonadaceae; genus Pseudoalteromonas; species Pseudoalteromonas sp. SG45-3. Next base: position 183,625 of record NZ_JACJEN010000007.1, read on the forward strand.
AAGAGCTAAAACAGCTGAGTTTAGAGAACGTTACGATAACGGACAAAGCCTTGACGACATTCTACCAGAGGCTTTTGCTGTGGTACGTGAAGCGTCAAAGCGTGTAAATGGCATGCGTCATTTCGACGTGCAGTTATTAGGTGGTATGGTTTTACATCAAGGTCGCATTGCAGAAATGCGTACCGGTGAAGGTAAAACACTTACAGCTACTCTACCAGCTTATCTAAACGGCTTAACAGGCAAAGGTGTTCACGTAATTACCGTGAATGACTACCTTGCTAAACGTGATGCTGAAACCAACCGTGCGTTATTTGAATTTTTAGGCCTTACAGTAGGCTGTAACGTACCAGGTATGATGCCGCAGCAAAAGAAGCTAGCTTATACTGCCGACATTACATACGGTACTAATAACGAATTTGGTTTTGACTACCTTCGTGACAACATGGCTTTTAGCATTGATGAACGAGTTCAACGTCCATTATTTTATGCTGTAGTCGATGAAGTGGATTCAATCTTAATTGATGAAGCACGTACCCCGCTTATTATTTCAGGCCCAGCTGAGGATAGCTCTGAGCTATACACTGAAATAAACACCATCGTTCCTTTACTTGAGCTTCAAGAAAAAGAAGACGAAGAAGGCATTGAAGGCGATGGCGATTACACGATTGATGAAAAGTCTAAGCAAGTTCATTTAACAGAACGTGGTCAAATTAAAGTAGAAGAGCTACTTACTGAGCGCGGCTTAATTGAAGAAGGCGATTCGCTTTATTCAGCAGCAAGCATTACGCTACTAAGCCATGTTTATGCCGCCCTTCGTGCTCATAAGCTATACCAAAAAGATGTTGATTACGTTGTAAAAGAAAACGAAGTAATTATTATCGATGAGCATACTGGTCGTTCAATGGAAGGTCGTCGTTGGTCAGAAGGTTTACACCAAGCTGTTGAAGCAAAAGAAGGTGTAAAAATTCAAAACGAGAACCAAACACTTGCCTCTATTACGTTCCAAAACTACTTCCGTTTATACGAAACGTTAGCAGGTATGACAGGTACAGCCGATACTGAAGCATTTGAATTTCAGTCAATCTACGGCCTTGATACCGTTGTTATGCCAACTAATAAGCCGATGATTCGTGATGATCGCGCCGATTTAGTTTACCTAACGCAAGAAGAAAAATACGAAGCTATTTTAATTGATATTAAAGACTGCCAAGACCGTGGACAACCGGTGCTTGTTGGTACTATTTCAATTGAAAGTTCTGAGTATTTATCGCAGTTTTTACGCAAAGAAAAAATTAAGCACAATGTACTTAATGCTAAATTTCATGCGCAAGAAGCTGACATCGTTTCAGATGCTGGCCTACCAGGAACAGTAACAATTGCAACAAACATGGCCGGTCGTGGTACCGATATCGTGTTAGGTGGTAACTGGAACAGTGAAGTTGAAAAACTTGAAAACCCAACTGATGAGCAAATTGCTGAAATTAAAGCAGCTTGGAAAATTCGCCATGATGCAGTAATTGATGCCGGCGGTTTACATATCATTGGTACTGAACGTCACGAATCTCGTCGTATAGACAACCAATTACGTGGTCGTTCTGGTCGTCAAGGTGATGCTGGTTCAAGCCGTTTTTACTTATCGATGGACGATGCGCTAATGCGTATATTTGCCGGTGAGCGCATGACTAACATGATGCGTAAATTAGGCATGCAACGCGGTGAAGCAATTGAACATCCATGGGTTAACCGTGCGATTGAAAATGCACAGCGTAAAGTAGAAGCACGTAACTTCGACGTTCGTAAGCAACTACTTGAGTACGATGATGTAGCAAACGATCAACGTCGTGTTGTTTACTCTCAGCGTAACGAACTACTTGAAGAAGGCGATATTTCAGAAACTATTACTGCAATTCGTGGTGACGTACTTAGCAATACAATTGATCAGTACATTGCACCGCAAAGCCTTGCTGAAATGTGGGACATTCCTGGCCTTGAAGAGCGTTTAAAACAAGACTTCTTAATTGAGTTACCTATTACTCAGTGGTTAGCAGATGACAATAAACTATACGAAGAAAAGCTTCGTGAGCGTATTGAGCAGGCGGTTGAGCAGTCATACAAGCAAAAAGAAGAGCAAGTTGGCGATTCTGTATTACGTCAATTCGAAAAAGCGATTATGCTTCAGAGCCTTGATCAGCATTGGAAAGATCACCTTGCTGCAATGGATCATTTACGCCAAGGTATTCATTTACGTGGTTACGCGCAAAAGAATCCTAAGCAAGAGTACAAGCGTGAATCGTTTGAGCTGTTCTCCGAAATGCTTGAAAACTTGAAAGTAGATGTTGTAAGCATTCTAAGTAAAGTACAAGTACGCGCAGAAGAAGATGTTGAAAAAGTAGAAGAGCAATACCGTAAAAGTGAAAATGCTCCTCGCGAATACCAACATGAAGAAGCTGAGCACGTAGGTGGCGAAGCGCCAGAAACAGCGACAGTAATGGCTCGTACAGAACCAAAAGTAGGTCGTAATGACCCTTGTCCTTGTAAATCAGGTCAAAAATTCAAACAGTGTTGCGGTAAATTAAAGTAACCCAATATTGTCAGTAGCTTATTAAAAAGCGGCGCTAGCGTCGCTTTTTTTTATGGAGTTTTAAAGTAATGACTATAGAAATTGTACATGTAGCTGTTGGTGTTATTAAGAAAAATAACGCTATATTCATTTGTAAACGTGCAGATGAACAACATCAAGGCGGTTTATGGGAATTTCCTGGTGGTAAAGTTGAAGCTGGAGAAAGTGTGTTTGTTGCACTTAAACGCGAGCTTATTGAAGAAGTTGGACTAACCATTCACAGCTCTAGCCAATTGATGGTGATTGAACATGACTACGGCGATAAATGCGTTAAATTAGATGTACACGTAGTAAGTAACTTTAGCGGTGAAGCACATGGCGCTGAAGGGCAACCTAGCGAATGGGTAGCAATTACTGAATTAGAAAATTATGATTTTCCTGAAGCGAATGCTGAAATTATCGAAAAAATAGTTGCCCGATACGCATAAAAAAAGGGCATAAGTGAGCACAATGAATATCTCAATACAAAATAAGCTAAGCGAACTGTTAGCACTGCCCCCTGAGTTAACTCAAGTTAGTGCGATTGGTAGCGGTCATATAAATAGTACATGGCTACTTACAAGTATTGATAAACAATTTATTGTGCAAAAACTTAATACTGAGGTATTTAAAAACCCTGCTCAGTTAGTGAGTAATGCAAAACTGATTGAGCAGCATTTAAATGCTAAACAACTGCAAAATAATTACCCGCTTGAAATAATCAAACATATAGCTACACAAAACGATGAACACTTAATAAAAATTGATAATGCGTATTATCGCGTCCTTAACTATATTAGTGATAGCTACAGCGAAGACGTTGTTAAAAATACCCAGCAGAGCGAGCAAGCGGCTTACGCCTTTGGCGTATTTGCTCATGCATTACAAGATTTTGATGCGCAACAGCTGCACACTGTAATTCCTGATTTTCATAACTTAGCGATGCGCTTTGAGCAATTAGATACCGCAATCACTAACAACGTAGTTAATAGAGTAAAGCACTGCGCTGACGAAATAGAATATTGCTTAACGCAGCAGCATTTAATTACTGAGCTTAGTCAGGTAGCTAAACACATACCCCTTAGAGTGTGTCATAACGATACAAAAATAAATAATATGCTGTTTTGTAATACAACTCACAAAGCAAAAGCAGTTATTGATTTAGACACCTGCATGGCAGGATTTTGGCTTTATGACTTTGGCGACATGGTACGTACATTTTGCTCCCCCGAAGCCGAGGATTCAACAAACTTACACAACATTGTTATTCGAAAAGATATATTTTCAGCCATTGTAAAAGGCTATGTAACGCCATTAAAAAATAGCATGAGTATACTAGAGCAAGAAAGCTTATTATTAGGCGCTAAAATAATGCCGCTCATGTTAAGTGTGCGCTTTTTAACTGATTACTTAAATAACGATGTGTACTTTAAAGTATCTCATGCAGAGCATAATTTAGAGCGAGCACAAAACCAACTCGCGCTTTATAAAAACATACTGAGTAACGAAGAATGGATGCACGCGTGCTTAGTCGATAAACAAATTCAAGATACAAAAAAACCAGTAAGCTAAAAACTTATTGGTTTTTTGTTATTTATAGCAATGCAATTACCAGATTTTTACGCGATCTTCTGGTTTGATATACATTTTATCACCTTCTTTTACGTCAAACGCTTCGTAAAACTCAGGCATGTTCGACAAGATACCGATTACACGGTAGTGGCTTGGTGAATGAGGGTCTGTTAATAAACGATTACGCAACTCTTCATCGCGGTAGTTACGACGCCAGATTTGTGACCAACCCATAAAGAAACGTTGATCGCCTGTGTAACCATCTATCACGGGTGCTTTTTTATCACCTAAAGATAGCATATACGCTTTATGCGCAACGGTTAAACCACCTAAGTCACCAATGTTTTCGCCAAGCGTTAGCTCACCATTAACACTTGCATCTTCAAATGGTTTATATTCGTTATACTGTGCAACTAAAGCCGCTGTACGCTCTTCAAATTGCTTAAGGTCAGTCTCACTCCACCAGTTACGTAAGTTACCGTCACCGTCGTATTTAGCACCTTGGTCGTCAAAACCGTGGCCAAGCTCATGCCCAATTACCGCGCCAATTGCGCCGTAGTTTACAGCATCATCCGCTTCTAAATTAAAGAATGGTGGTTGTAATATAGCGGCTGGAAATACAATTTCATTGTTTACTGGGTTGTAATACGCATTTACCGTTTGCGGAGTCATGTGCCACTCAGAGCGATCAACTGGTTTACCCAATTTAGCAATCATATCTGCGTATGCCCATTCGCTATAACGAATGTAATTACCTACTAGCTCGTCTGAGTTAATCTCTAGCTCTGAGTAATCTTTCCACGTGTCTGGGTAACCAATCTTAGGCGTAAATTTGTCTAATTTTTCTTTCGCTGCAAGCTTTGTTTCAGGGCTCATCCACTCAAGATTTTCGATAGCAACGCCATAACCTTTAATTACGTTATCAACTAACTCTTCCATGCGTGCTTTAGCTTCTGGCGGGAAGTTATCTTTAACGTATACCTTACCTAAAATTTCACCAAGTACACTGTTAGATGCATCAACCGCTTGCTTCCAAAGAGGTGCTTGTTCTTCTACGCCACGAAGTGTTGTGCTGTAAAAGTCAAAGTTAAGGTTAACTAAATCTTCGCTAAGTAGCTCTGCATAACCACTTACAAAATGAAATTTTAAGTAGTTTTTCCACGTTGCTAAATCAGTGTCTTTGTAAATAGTAGCAAGTGCTTCTAAGTAGCTTGGTTGACGTACAATAATGTCACTTGCACTCACGCCTGCATCTTTAAAGAATGCAGCTAAATCAAGCTCCCCCATCAACTTGCTTGCGTCTGCTACTGTCATCTTGTTGTAAGATTTAGTTGCGTCACGGCTTTGCACACGGCTCCATTGAGCATCAGCTAGTGTTTTTTCAAATGCAAGTACGCTCTTGGCAGCTTCTGCTGCATTTTTAACGCCTGATTTTGCTAAAACATCTGTGATGTATTGCTCGTAAGAAGCGCGAATTTTAGTGAATTTTTCGTCATCGTTTAAGTAATAATCACGATCTGGTAAACCTAGGCCCGACTGAGATAAATACAATGCATACTCGCTCGAGTTTTTAGCATCGTTATTTACAAACCAACCAAACGGTAAAGTACCGCCTTGTTTTTGAATTTTAGCCATTAAACCCACTAAGTCAGCTTTAGATTTAACGCTATCAATCGTATCTAATGACGGTTGTAATGGCGTAATACCTAGCTCATTACGCGCAGATTGATTCATGTAGCTTTTATAAAATGCGCCAATTTTATACTCATCACTGCCTTTTTTAGCGGCCTTATTCGCGGCTGCGTTTTCAAGGGCAATTTTCATCGCTTTTTGTGACTCATCATATAGCTGCGAAAAAGAACCGTAGTTAGACTTATCACCTGGTATTTCAGTTTTTGCTAACCACTGTCCATTTACATGATAATAAAAATCGTCTTGTGCGCGTACTGAACTATCCATATTCGCTAGTTCAATACCAAGCTCTAGTGGCTTTTCAGCGGGTGCTGTTACTACAGGAGTATCGGTTACTTTAGCTTCTTGTTGTTTTTCACCACAACCTACTAGACCAAGTGCAAGCGCTATGCTCGCAGCGGCCATTGTTACTTTATTCATAATGATTCCGTTTGTTAGTTAGAATTAAATCATACCAATCTGCTTATGTATGGGGTCTAATTAACGTTAAGAAAATTACGCTAGAACTAGGCAAAAGTTTTTGTATCTAGTTGTTCTAAATAAAAAATTTTTAACGACGTTATAGTGCAATTTAATTCGTTAAATTGATCAAAGATTTATGCAGGTTGGTATCACATACCAACTCCATTAAATTCTTGAATATAGCAGGAGTAAAAATAGCACTGCCTGTACGCTTTTACTTAATGGAATGGGTATCAAGGGAGCTTTAAATAATAAAGCACACCACGCAGTATCATAAACCTCATTAGACCAACAATAAAATGGAATATGTAACAAAGTATTTTGAATGCGGTGAGCTGCAAAAATAGCCCTACCAATAACAATATAGTGGGTGGCTAAGGCTAACTTTTATTCTTACCGTGGAGCGCTAAACGCTCTAGTTTTTCTTTTAATGAAGGGGGGGCAGAAGCCGCTATCGCATTTAAGTAATTAGCGGTTTGCTCACTCATTTTCCGAGAGTTGGTAACTGTAGGGCTGCCCGATTTATTCGCGGTACTTAATCGCTGAGTTGCTTGAGGATTTGCAGTTATTTTTATTTGTCCAAGCTCTGCCATTCCAGCAGCTCTAAAGTGTGAAAGCATATCCATTTTTAAATAATTAAGCCTAAGCGCGATAGGCGCAGATACCGCCTCTATCATTAGCGTGCCGTCTCGGTAATTACTAACTCGGCATTTATCACCCAATTTAGGGCCTAAAAAATCTTTTAATAAGGTTTGCTGTGTATCAAGTGCTTGGCTTTTGCCTGCATAAGCCGATAAACGATTATTTAACCCCGCCATAATATCGGTTAGCGGTTTTGGTGCATATCTATCTTTAGCCATTTTACACCTCGTAAAAACTCACTTAGACCCAAAGATAATACTCTGGGTCTAAGTATACACTGCGTATTAATACTACGCGCCGGCTATTTGCATTTGCTCGATTAATACTGAGCCTGTTTGAATACCACCACGGCGTTCTATATCACCACCAATGGCGGAAATACCTTTAAACATGTCTTTTAAATTACCAGCAATAGTAATTTCACTTACCGGATATTGAATTTCACCATTTTCAACCCAAAAACCTGCAGCACCACGAGAGTAGTCACCCGTTACGGTATTTACGCCCTGCCCCATTAGCTCTGTAACTAATAAGCCAGTACCCATGGTTTTTAATAGTGCAGTTAAATCGTTATGAGTTTGCTCAACGAGCCAGTTATGTATACCGCCAGCATGTCCTGTTGGGGTCATGTTCATTTTACGCGCAGCATAACTTGCTAATAAATAAGTTTGTAACTCGCCGCCTTGAATTATTTCTCTATCGAATGTTTTAACACCTTCGCTATCAAACGGTGACGATGCCAACCCTTTTAAAATATGTGGGCGCTCAGCAATATTCACACAATTACTAAATACCTGAGTACCTAAGCTATCAAGTAAAAAACTTGATTTACGATAAAGCGCGCCACCACCAATTGCCGACACCAAGTGACCAAACAATGAATTTGCAATATCGGCTCTAAAAATAACAGGCACTTTCATTGTGCCTAACTTTTGGCTGTTTAATTTAGCTAAGGTTTCAGCTGCCGCTTCAAGACCCACTGCCGCAGCATCATTTAAACCAGCCTGATCGCGAGCAACTGTATAAGCAGAGTCGCGCTGCATGTGTTCGCCATCTTTACCTATTACCATAGTACTAATACTATGACGAGTGCGCGGAAAACCTGCAATTAAACCGTGGCTGTTACCATAAACACGTAATCCCTGATGCGATGAAAAACTCGCACCATCAGAGTTAACAATACGCTCGTCCGCATTTAATGCAGCTTGCTCAGCAGCATGACAAAGCTCAATGCCTTCCTCAGGACTTACATCCCAAGGATGATATAAATCTAAATCTTTAGGATTAAATTCAAGTAACTCTTTATCAGCAACGCCGTTAAATGGATCATCAGATGTAAATTTGGCTATATCAATCGCTTTTTCGACTACCGTGCGCAATGTTTTTGGATTTAAGTCAGCAGTTGACGCCGAGCCTTTATTATTACCAACATATACACTAATGCCTAAGCCGCCGTCTTGGTTGAACTCAATGGTTTCTACTTCACCCATTCGTGTACTAACCGATAAACCAGACGTGCTAGACATCGCAGCTTCTGCAGCTGTAGCGCCTAATTTTTTAGCATGTTCGAGTACTTCTGCTACCGCATCTTTAACTTGCGATATTTGAGAATAAATTGGATCGTTTTGTTGGCTTTTCATAAATTAAGTCCTGAGCCTTAGAGGCATAATGCACGCATTTCTTATATTTAAATGCTAACACACTCAATGCATCACATCAGCTAATATTCCTAAGTATCATATTCATGTATAATGGCAAAAGTTATTTTTATTTAAGAGCACCCCATGGCAAAGAAAAAAGGCAAGCCTGCTGAAATTGAAGAAGAAATTGAATATGTATCAAGAACGGAGCTTAAACGCGAAGCGCAAGAGTTTCATCAGTTAGGTACTGAAATTGCCAAAATGGGTAAAAAACAGCGCGAACGCCTGCCATTAAATGACGATTTAAAAGAAGCGATGGTTGTTGCTGATAAAATAAGTAACAAAAGCGACGCGTATCGCCGCCACTTAAATTACATCGCTAAAACACTGCGTACTGTAGAAAACATTGATGATATTAAAGCGATTATCGATGTGATGCTTAATAAAAATAACCAAGCTGAAGTATTGGTCAAAAAAATTGAGCAATTACGTTCAGATTTAATTGAGCAAGGTGATGACCTTATCAATGAGACTATTGAGCAGTTTCCATCTCTTGATCGTCAACAAATGCGCCAATTGGTTCGAAATGCGGCAAAAGAAGCGAAAGCTGAAAAGCCGGGTAAAGGTTATAAAGAATTATTTCAATACCTTAAAGATGCTCATACTATTACGTATTAATTAGGTCGTATTAAGTTATATTTTATTAAAAAAGGTGCTTCGGCACCTTTTTTGTTATAGATCAAACCGCCTTCCTGAGTACTTTTTTATAATCCCCAATAAATAAATACTTAGGTGTGCGTGATGATTAAACTTCCACAATGGGATGAAACCCTAATAAACAAATATAATGTGTCTGGTCCGCGTTATACCTCTTATCCCACGGCTTTATCACTGCGTGACGGATATCAGCAACAAGACCTACTAAGCGCTATAGAATCGTCAACAAGTCGCTCTCTTTCTTTATATATTCACATCCCGTTTTGTAGTCAGCTTTGCTACTACTGTGGCTGTAATAAAATAATTACCCGTCATCAATCTAAGGCAGATACGTATCTCGACTTTTTAGCAAAAGAAATTACTGCCCAAGCGCCTTTATTTAAAAGCTACACGGTTGAGCAATTGCATTTAGGTGGCGGTACTCCCACCTTTTTAACCGCAAAACAAATGACCCGTTTAATTAAACTTTTAGAACAACACTTTAATTTTACACGCACAACAGAGCGCGGTATTGAAATAGACCCACGCTCACTTGCCGATAATATGCTTGTTGATTTAAGAATGCTTGGCTTTAACCGTGTCTCATTTGGGATTCAAGACTTTAACGACGACGTGCAACTTGCTGTTAATCGCCCGCAAAATGCAGATACCGTTAAGCAATTAATTACACAAGCTCGCGAGCTAGGATTTCAATCTATTAATGCAGATATGATTTACGGGCTACCTCTGCAAACGCCAGAGAGCTTTAAGAAAACTATAGAGCAACTTATTGAGTTAAGCCCTGACAGAGTATCAGTGTTTAACTACGCGCATTTACCAGAGCGCTTTGCTGCACAGCGTAAGATTAAAGATGCAGATTTACCCAGTGCTCATAATAAGCTCACCATGTTTAAAAATATGCTGGAGCAGATGACGCAAGCAGGCTATCAATTTATTGGTATGGACCATTTTGCAAAAACTGATAATGAACTAGCTGTTGCGCAAAATGAAGGCAAGTTACATCGTAACTTTCAAGGTTATACAACCCATGGAAATTGTGATTTATTAGGTTTAGGCGTGTCATCAATTTCACAAATTGGCACCGCCATTTTACAAAATCAAAAAGAATTAAAACATTATTACCACAACGTAGAAACACAAAGCGGTAGTGCTCTTAATAAAGGAATGCACTTAACACATGATGATGTAATTCGTGCTGATGCAATTAAACAACTCATTTGCCAATTTGAATTAGATATACAAGACTTTAGTGAAAAACACGCGCTTATATTTAATGACTACTTTGAGGATGCATTAGTAGCGCTGGCGCCACTTATAAAAGATGAACTAGTCACTATAATTGATAATAAAATTAGCGTAACACCACGCGGGAACTTATTCATTCGTATTATTTGTATGTGCTTCGATGCTCACTTACAAAAACAAATTAACGCAACGCGCTTTTCAAGGGTGATTTAGCCTGAACTCTGGATAATAAATACATCGGCACAAAAAAAGCAGACCTAGGTCTGCTTTTTGTATTTAAGTTGTAGCTTTAATTAAAAACGACTTTATCGCTACCTGGAGCGGCTTTAAACTCGATAATAATTTTAGCGCAATCCACTTTAACTTCATCTTTAAGTGTTTTTTCAGCTTGCCAGCGAGCCTTATCTAGCTTAAAAATCTCTTTTTTAGAGTATTTTTTACGTGCATCGTGCGTCGGCATTTCTTTAACTACCTGATACATTTTATAAATACCAGGATACTGCGTCGTTAAATCACGCTCGCTTTCAAAGGCATACTGAGACATAAGTACCCAAATACGTAAACAGCCTTCAGAAAACTCACACTGCTCTTCATTCATTGCACGTGCGATTAAATGAATACTATCGGCTAGTTTTGCGTTTCGCTTTAAACGCGACTTTTCAAGCTTTTGCTTTTGTTCAGCCTGCGTTTTCGCAATTAACTTTTTTTGCGCATTTAACTTATACAGCAACTGACCCGCATAAAATGCCAAACCAGCTATGATAGCAGCGCCTAAAAGTAAGGCTAAAATTACCGAGGTACTCATTATTTATCCTTACTATTTGTCGTCTTCATCTAACCATTCGTTGGCTAAATCATCAGATAAGTATTGATCGAAATCAGAATTGCCTTGGCTTTCAAGGTCATCTTCAAACTCGTCTTCGTCCTCATCTTCAATACCAAGAATTTCACATAACGCCTGATGACGGGCAATGCGACTATTAAAGTACTTAGCATCTTTACCTGTTAGCATTTCACCTTTTTCATGACGCTCTACTAATTTAAGTAAACGTTCATCATTCTCAAGTGCTTCTAGCTCTTGTTCAGGTGTAAATTCAGGCTCGATTACTTTTTTCAGCTCAATAGTTGGCTTTAAGTTGCGTTTCATTTCAACTTTAGGCTCTGGCGCGGTTGCGATTAACGGCACAGGCTTTTTACTGCCTACACGCTTATCTTTAGGCGCGTGATTACTATTTTGGCTTTCGCTATCTAGTAAATCTGGCGCATTACGAGAACCGGGCTTTGCGCCTTTGGTTTTTTTAACTCGCTGCTCTTTTAATGCGCGCATTTCTTTAAGCTTATCTTGGCTTAAACGAACAGGTCCGTTTGCTGGGCTTTTGCGTGACTTTTTAGTTCTACTCATATCTTGATCATCTCACTTAAGAGGTTTTGAGCGAAGCGCAAATTAATGGGCATCGCAGTGCTGGCCTAGCCAGAAGAATTCAGTTTGCGCTATAGAGGTTGGGTTTCTCATTTAAAAGCGCCTTAGCTAATTAATCGCTAATTTTAAACGGTGGTTATTGTAACAGGACAAATAAAAAGGCGGTAGAGAAAACATCTCTACCGCCTGCTAATCTGAGCGCCATTATCTGGACACTTCTCCCTTCGACTTTTTTTAGTCTTTATTATTTTTATTATTATCAGTCCGTATTGTTATTATTTTTACGTTCCTTGTTACATTCCATTTTGTTTTTGTTATTAAACTTCCATGAGTATTTTATTATTTTCGGTCATCGTGACACTTTTTTATTATTTCCTTTAGTAGCACCAATCTTGTGCTATGTAGTCATGCCGCGCCACTTTCCTTATAGCTTGTTTCCGTTTTGTTATTGTTCTTTTGCGACAGTGGTTAATTTACTCGTTAATGATTTTGTTACAACTGGTTTATATAACTTTTATTATACTTATTACATTTTAAAACAAAATAAACAATAAAATACAATAGGTTAATGATGAATAAAAAATAAAAAGGAGACTTTTCTCACACTAACGCATGGTCAATGTCTTACATTTAAACGGGTGATATCGTTAATTTTGCACACAAAAAAAGCAGCCTGGGCTGCTTTTTGTAAAACATTGTAGTGTATTTATTATTAATTGCTAAATAAATACGACTTTAGTGTAAACCACCTAAGTACTGAGAAAGTACTTCAATATCTTTATCTGTTAATTTCTTCGCTATATCGCCCATCATGCCATTTAAGTCATTGTGACGAGTTCCATCACGGAATTTTTCAAGTTGAGACTTGATATATCCAGGATGCTGAAAAGAAATTTTTGGAAACTTAGCAAGTGATGAACCGTTACCACGTGGACCATGACATGCTGCACATGATGGAATCCCACGCTCCGCATCGCCTGCTTTAAAGAGCATTTCGCCAACTTCAACAACATCTTTAGGTGTAGCACCTTCAGTCATGTTGATTGAAGAAAAATAAGCAGCTAGATCTTTCATGTCTTGCTCGCTAAGTGGCATAGCCATAGCGCTCATTACTGGATCCATACGCCCTTCTTTGCCGCCTGACGTCATACCTAATTTTAAATCCTGAAGTTGCTTAAGGATATAATCTGGATGTTGACCTGCAATTTTAGGGTAAATATTAACCGGCGCATTACCGTCTGGGCCGTGACAAGCCGCACACGTTGCTGATTTTTCTTTACCTGCGTTTACATCGCCATCAAATGCTGTTGCGTTGCTTGCTGACAACGCACCAAGCAATATTGTTAAAGATAGTGCTATTTTTTTCATGGTGAATTCTCTGTTTCCGACCCTGTATCATCTACAATCGTGATGTTGTAATACATATATTCTACACGATAATAAATTCTCTGGCACGTTTTCTACACATATTAAGCTTATAATTTACAGGGTTTTGACTTAGATTAAGCTTTAACATGTTTTAAATGTACCATAGGTGCTGTTTTTAGGTGGTTAAATACGCTTTTTAATACATCCTTTATAGTATAAAATACGCGCCCTGAGTGAATTTGGTTTACTCAATGTTATTTTTTTAAGTTTTAGGAGAGCCTGTGCTCAAATCTCGTATCAAATATAATACTGCGTCTTTCGTAACAAGCGCTCCCGACATTACTAAATTACCTGCTGATACGGGAATTGAAGTTGCGTTTGCCGGTCGCTCCAATGCAGGTAAGTCGAGTGCATTAAATGCATTAACCGATCAGAAGCTAGCACGTACAAGTAAAACACCTGGACGTACTCAGCTAATCAATACATTCGATTTAGCGGATGTTGACGATATGCGCCTTATCGATTTACCAGGCTATGGCTTTGCTAAAGTACCAATCGAAATGAAAAAGAAATGGCAAAAGTCGTTAGGTGAATATCTGCAAAAGCGTCAAAGCTTAAAAGGTATTGTTATTTTAATGGATATTCGTCATCCATTAAAAGATTTAGACCGTGATTTAATTAACTGGGCAATTGGTAGTGAGATTCCAGTATTGGCACTATTAACAAAAGCCGACAAACTAAAGCAAGGCCCTCGTAAATCACAAGTACTGCAAGTTCGCCGTGAATTAAGCACGCTTGATGGGGATATTACAGTTCATGCGTTTTCATCATTAAAGGGCACCGGTTTACCAGAAGTAGCTAAAAAGCTAGATGAATGGTTTTTAGGTCCTGTTATTGCTGTACCACCTACCGATGAAACAATCACAGACGAAACCAACCCAGAGGCTTAAACGCTGGCGTTACGATAAATAAAACTGCTTTCCTGCAGATTTAATAAAATAGCCGAGCTTATCAGACTCGGCTTTTTCAGCCCACTGATAAAATACACTGCGTGAAACTCGCGCACTACAACCATACGGTAGCTTTAAATAAGGCACCTTTGAACCATTGTAGTCTTTTATATGCAAGGGCTGCTGAGCGCTCACTAACCACTGCCTAGCTAAATTATCAATACAACACAACACTTGCCCTTGCGCTGTATTTTCAAAGCGCCAATCAACAATAATAAACGGCGCATCTTCAACCGTTATTGTTATTTTTTCGACAGGGGTTTTTAAATAAAATTGCTCACCTTCTTTACACAATACAGAAGCAAACAGCTTCACCATGGCTGGGCGTGTTATTTCGCTGCCATCGTAAAACCATTTCCCTTCATTATTAATAACAATTGGCAGCTCCCCACAATGGTTAGGCTGCCAACTATCAAAAGGTTTGCTTGGCTCGCTTAATCGCTTGCTAAGCTCACTTAAAGAAATCACTGTTTTTTAAGTGTTATTGCAAATGTAACAGGCACAGCTGTTGCAATTGAAGGCAAGCCCGCTAACTCTTGCAGCTTTTTAACGCCTTCGGTTACACCAAAATCATCACTATTAATAATAATAGGTGTTAATGATGATACCGTTAAATCACCACTTTGCGTGCTGTTAACGAGTACATCAATTGCCAATGGTTTTTTATTACCATGAAAATCAAGCTCAGCTGTAATACCCTTCAATACATATTGACCAGGCTTTTTGATATTACTTAGCTCTTTAGTTAAATTTGCAGTTAAAACAGCATTGGGGAATTTAGCCGCTTCGAATAAAAATGTAGCTAAACGCTCATTACGAATAGGGATTAGAGTTTCGGCTGATGTTAAATCAACATTAACGCTAAACTCACCTTTATCAGAAAGCATACCTTCAAGGTTAGTAAAATGGTGAACTTCAGCAATCGAATCTTTTTTAATTGAAACAAAGCTTAGTTGGCTTTTATCATTCACTAGCTGCCAATTAGCCTGAGCAACATTAGAAATAACTAAACTTGATAAAGAAAAACCTGCAATAGCTAATGCTTTAAACATAACGCACTCCTTAGTAATAAAATGAAAAGAATAAAAATGATAGCACTTCGATGGTATCACCTGCGATGTACCCAAACCACCTCGAAGTGACGAATGCACAATACAATTGGTATAGCGCAAAAAAGAATTAATTAGATAGGATTTTTAGGCGTAAAACAAAAAACGGCCCACCAAACAAGTTGGTAGGCCGGTATAGCAAACTGGGGAGAAGCTATCAATTTGTTGCACCCTTTCAGATGCATCATCAACAGGATGTCCTACAGGATAGGACAGGCGGGACTTTAACAAAAGCACGCATTAAAATACAATCATATTCCTGTAAAACAGCTCGAATTGACGAACATATAACTATTTAATACAAATAGTTGCTTAAATTAACCTTATTTTAACTAAAGCTTGCATATAGCTAATTAAATAGCTGTTATTCGCCATTTTTATTAAACATAAAAAAGCGCCAAAAGGCGCTTTAATTAAAATGCTCAAATTGCATTAATGGGCTTGTTCCCAGTTGTCACCTTCGTCGGCTTCAACAATAAGCGGCACATCAAGCGCTGCAGCTTGCGACATCAGCTCACAAATATGTTTTGTGTATTCAGGTGCGCAGTCTGTTTTAATTTCAAATACCAATTCATCGTGTACTTGCATTAGTAGCTTAATCGTATTTGGCGCCTGTTCGTGTACCCAGCGGTTAACGCTCAGCATTGCTTTTTTAATAATATCAGCAGCAGTACCTTGCATTGGTGCGTTTATAGCAGCACGTTCGGCTCCTTTTCTGCGCGCGCCATTACGTGCGTTTATTTCTGGTAAATGTAGGCGGCGACCAAATATTGTTTCAACGTAGCCATTTTCAGCTGCTTTTTCGCGTGTTGTTTCCATGTACTCTAATACACCAGGAAAACGCTCAAAGTATTTATCTATGTAATGCTGCGCTTCGTGGCGCGGCACATCTAGTTGACGTGCTAAACCAAATGCAGACATACCGTAAATTAAGCCAAAGTTTACTGCTTTCGCCTTGCGGCGCATATCGGTAGTTACATCATCAAGCTCTACACCAAATACTTCCGCGGCAGTTGCACTGTGTACATCTAAGCCGTTAGCAAATGCATTTAATAAACCTTTGTCTTGTGAAAGGTGCGCCATAATACGCAGCTCAATTTGGCTGTAATCGGCAGCAACAATTTTATAACCATCTGCAGCTATAAACGCTTCACGAATTCGACGCCCTTCTTCTGAACGAATAGGAATATTTTGTAAATTAGGATCGGTTGAACTCAAGCGCCCCGTTGCTGTAATTGCCTGATGATATGACGTATGTACACGCTGGGTTTTCTCATTCACCATTAATGGTAATTTATCAGTATAAGTCGATTTAAGCTTTGATAAACCACGATGCTCTATAATTACTTTAGGTAGTGGATAATCATGAGCAAGCTCTTGCAATACTTCTTCTGCGGTAGAAGGTGCACCTTTAGGTGTTTTTTTGATAATAGGCAGGCCAAGCTTTTCAAACAACAATACTTGTAGTTGCTTAGGAGAGCTTAAATTAAATGGTTCGCCTGCTATTTCAAATGCTTCTTTTTCAAGCTCAATTAAACGCTCGCCTAATCGTTGGCTATGTGCTGCAAGCATATTGCTATCAATTGCAACACCGGTTCGTTCAATATCAGAAATCACACTAACAAGTGGCATTTCTATATCTTCGAATACAGATTTTAGCTTTTCATCAGCCGCTATTTTTGGCCAAAGCACTTCATGTAGGCGTAAAGTAATATCGGCATCTTCTGCAGCGTAAGGCGCAGCTTTTTCAAGTTCAATTTGGTTAAAGGTAAGTTGCTTTTTACCTTTGCCAGCAATATCTTCAAAGCTAATATTTTTATGACCTAGATATTTAAGTGCTAGCGAGTCCATATCGTGGCGTGTACCCACACTATTAAATACGTATGACTCAAGCATGGTGTCAAACTTAATACCATTTAGCGCAAAACCTGCATTCGCTAATACACTTTTGTCGTATTTAAGGTTTTGCCCTACTTTAGCTTTGTTTTCATCGGCCAAAATTGGACCTAGCTTTTGCATTACAAATTCCAGACTTAATTGCTCAGGCGCACCCGGGTAGTCATGCGCTAGAGGTAAATACACAGCTTCACCCGCTTTTACGGCAAAACTCATACCCACTAATTGCGCTTTCATGTAATCAAGGCTGGTAGTTTCTGTATCAAATGCAAATAACTCGGCACTATTTAATTGCTCTATTAACGTATCAAATTGCGCTTGCGTTAAAATAGTTTCGTAATGGGCATCTTCTACTTTTGGTAATTCAGTGGCTTCGGTAGGTACAGCTAGATGTGTTTCTGCATCTTTAGGGTTATCTAGTAACTCAGCTAACCAACGACGAAATTCACACTCACCATATAGTGCAATTAATTCGTCTTTATTTGGCTCTTGTAATTTGAACGTATCAAGATCTGATTCGACTTCAACATCGCACTTAATTGTTGCAAGCTCGTAGCTTAAAGGCAGATGATCGAGAGCTGCAGCTAACTTTTCACCTATTTTACCCTTAATCTCACTTGCGTGATCCATTACACCTTGCAACGAGCCATATTTCTCTAACCACTTAACGGCCGTTTTTGGACCACAGCCTTCAACACCTGGGATATTGTCGACCTTATCGCCCATTAGTGCCAAGTAATCGATAATAAGTTCGGGGCCTACACCAAACTTTTCCACTACGGTAACAGGATCTGAAATACTGTCGGTCATCGTGTTTATTAATGTAACGTGTTCATTTACAAGTTGCGCCATATCTTTATCACCAGTGGAGACAAGGACATGCCGTTTTTGCTCAGTTGCAATGCGTGCAAATGTGCCAATAACATCATCAGCTTCAACGCCTTCGATACTAATTAGCGGAAAACCCATCGCTTTGATAATGCTATGTATTGGTGCTATTTGCGTACGTAAGTCATCCGGCATCGGCGGGCGATTTGCCTTATATTCGCTATACATATCGTTACGGAACGTTTTGCCTTTAGCATCAAATATAACCACCATGTGTGAGGGATCATATTGTCTGATCAAGCTTTTAAGCATGTTGATCACGCCATAAATAGCGCCCGTAGCCTCACCTTTAGAATTAGTTAAATGCGGCGGAGAATGATAAGCACGAAATAAATATGACGAGCCATCAACTAAAATAAGTGGGTTTTCGGGGATCTGAGCCATGGTGAATTTGGATCCTAAATGCAAAAAATTAAGGTAATTATAAGCATGCCATAAGGTAGTAAATAAAACGACTGTGAATTACTGTTTATCGTGTTATTAAAACTAGAGCAAGCTGTGGATAAGTGTGTAGATAACAGCCACGAGCTATTCTTCCAAAGCATTATAAAATGCCTAGAAAATACTTTAACTGTATGTTTTAATTTAAAAAAGATAATACGAGGTTCTTTTTTTATTATTTTAAACCAATGTGGAAAAAGGTTTTCTAACGACTGCTTCTGTTGTTATTCACTTTGATTATTCGCGTCCATTTAAATAACCGGAGGAGTATTCTAGCACAATGGATCGAAGATCATAGCGATCCTTTATAATTTTTTTAAAGGCAAAGTGATCGCAAATGGCATAAACCGCAAAACGACTTGCACTGCGAATGATTTTTGTACTAAAAATTTATTTTCGCGAGAAATTTTGAGCATGTTAAACTTCATCCGATCGACTTATAAAAAAGACTTTAGGGGACAAAAGCATGAAAAACGTAGCAGTAATATTAGCAGGGTCTGGTGTGTACGATGGTAGTGAAATTAATGAAGCAATTTTAACTTTATTACATATAGCCAAAAATGGCGCAACGTATCAGTGTTTTGCACCAGATATTGAACAACTTCATACCATTAACCATTTAACAGGTGAAGTAATGCCTGATAAACGCAATGTATTAACAGAAGCTGCTCGCATTGCACGAGGTGACATTAAATCGCTGATTGAACTAGACGTGACTCAGTTTGACGCATTAATTGTACCTGGCGGTTTCGGTGCTGCAAAAAACTTATGCGATTTTGCAATTAAAGGCGCAAAAGCAAATATCAATCAGGACGTCCTTAATGCTTGTAAATCATTTGCAAAAGCAAATAAGCCTGCAGGTTATATGTGTATTGCACCCGCATTGATCCCATTTATTTACGATAACGCCGCACTTACTATTGGTAACGATGTAGAGACAGCACAAGCGCTAAGCACATTAGGCGCTAAACATATAGATTGTGCGGTTGACGGTGTAGTTATCGATGAACCAAATAAGTTAGTTACCACCCCTGCTTACATGTTGGCAGAATCGATTCTTGAAGCCGACGCAGGGATCGCAAAACTAGTTAGTAGCGTATTAACAATAAATTGATTTTGATCTTAGGATCTAAAAAGTTAATTGTATGACTGATTACGCTTATTAAATTGCTTAACAAAAAACAGTAAATAATTAAATTTTATTGCGTTAACGCAAAAAGTAGTCAGTTTTATTAATAAAAACGGCTCTTAGCATTTTATAAATTGGCCCAGAGAGTTATAATCGGTTTAATTTCCGTCATCTTTAATCGTGATTGATCACGTTCAAATCGAAGTGAGCAAGGCAAAATGAAAAAATTAACAGCTGCAGCATTATTATTGCTAGCAACCACTGCATACGCACAGCCATATGATAACTCTATGACTGAAGATGCAATTAAAGCACGTCTCGCGCCGGTTGGTGCTGTATACCTTGAAGGCGATAAAGCTGCAGTTGCAGCGGCGCCTACTGGTCCTCGCTCTGGTGAGCAAGTATATCAAGGTGCATGTTTTGCATGTCACGGCACTGGTGCACTAGGCGCGCCTAAATCGGCTGACGATTGGGCTCCACGTATTGCTAAAGGTAAAGACACTTTACTTGAGCATGCACTAAATGGCTTTAATGCTATGCCTCCAAAAGGCACGTGTATGGATTGTTCTGATAATGAGATTAGCGCTGCTATCGACTTTATGACATCTAAATAAGCTCGATTGAAATATACAAAAAAGGTTTACTTCTGTAAGCCTTTTTTAATGCCTAAAATAGTGTGTCTAGCTACTGCTTTAGTAGGAATATCAACTTGACGATAAGCACTAAAAGTGAAAGTATAAGGCTAATAACTATACAATAAAAATAGCCGGTTAGATCATTGGAAGATAAACTATCAGTATCGAGTAAATTGGCGTATCAAAATAAACGCCTTAGAGCGCTTCTCGAAAAATACAAACAATCACATCACTTACAAAATGCCCTGATCCAATTATCAGAGCAGGCAAGTACTGTGGCCGAGCTAACCCTGCTATACCCCGCCATCCATGACATTTTACAAAAGTACGTACCTAGTAAAAGTTTTTATGTGGTGCTGCTAAATCAATACAGCCAATCACTAGAACTTTCTTACTTTTCAGATGAAAAAGATGGTATTGCCGTCGCCCTTAACCAATCAAATAGCTTTGATGAAGGCGCCACGGGTTATGTATTTAAACAGGGTAAAACCACATGTTTTACCAAGCAGCAAATGCAAGATGCTGCAGCAGAAGGTTTATTTAAAGCATTAGGCACTCCTGCCGAACATTGGGTAGGCGTACCTGTTTACCAAGAACACAATATTATCGGTGTATTAGCAGCGCAAAGTTACGATACAAAACAAGGCTATAGCTCACAGCAAATACAATTACTCGAGTTTATGTCGCTTTATTTGGCAACAGCAATAGAGCGTGTAAAAAAACGAGAGCTTCTTGAGTCAGAAGTTAAAATTCGCACCCGCGCACTCACTCAAAGTAACGATGCACTAAACCTTGAAATAGAGCAGCGTAAACGTGCACTTCTACGCCAACAAATTCTATTTAAAATATCTGAGATAGCAACACAAGCTAAAAACCTTGATGACGCTTATTTTAAGATACACGAAATAATAAAAACAATTACCTACGCAGAAAACTTATATATTGCGCTTTATGATAAAGAAACAGGGTGGATTAGTTTTCCTTATTGCGTAGATGAATTTAAAGAAAATACACAGCCAAGACGCTTTGCTAAAGGTTATAGCGAACTGGTAATAAGCACCGAAGAAACACAACTAATACACCCATGTAGAGCAAAAGAATTAATAGTAAGCGGTGTGGTACAACGTTCAGCACCTGTACCAAAAGAGCAAATGGCCACTAGCTGGTTAGGCGCTCCACTTAAAACAGCTCAAGGTGTTATCGGCCTTATTGTTTGCCAAGCCTACGATAACAAACATATTTTCAGCCGAGATGATTGCGAGTTAATTACCTTTGTATCGCATCAAATTGCAGCTGTTTTACAAACAAAGCTCGTCAATCAAGCAATTGCAAAAAGCCATCAAGAACTCGAATTTAGAGTAAACGAAAAAACCAAAGAATTGCGTCAAACTAATCTGCACTTACAAATGCAAATAGATGAGCGAAAAAAAATAGAGCAGCAGCTTTATCATGATGCACATCACGATTCACTTACGAGCTTGCCTAATCGTAGTCTATTTTTAACTCAGCTCGAAAAAACGCTACAACATTATCAACGTTTTCCTGAGCACCACTTTGCTGTTTTGTTTATCGATTTAGATAAATTTAAAGATATTAACGATCAGCTTGGCCACCAGGCAGGCGATCAATTTTTAATTAACGTAAGTGAGTTATTTGCTCAATGTATACGCGAGCATGATTTACTAGCACGTTTAGGCGGGGATGAATTTGTTATTTTATTAACCCATTTAACTGAACCTCAACAAGCAGAAGATGTTGCAAATCGTATTATAGATTTAATGAAAAAACCCTTTTATCTCAAAGGTGAGTCTTTACAAAGTGGCGCAAGTATAGGGATAACCTACTCAAAGAAAAGCTATACGCATACAGATGAAATTATTCGTGATGCCGATGCCGCCATGTATCACGCCAAAAACTCAGGAAAAAATCGTTACGAGTTATTTCATCCGCTATTAACGCAATCAATACCTGCGCAGACTCTAAAAGCACAACATCACCTTGATATATTACCTATGAGTTTTAGAAGCTCAGAAATAATTACGCTTGATGAGCAACAACAGTCTGAATCTTTATTTGAAGCATTTGGTGAACACCCAATACTTGGCTTTACTAGCTTTGATATTTTGAAAAAGTTTGCATCAGATAAAGAGCAGCATCTGCAAGTAGAGTTACAACTATTACAACGCGCCTATGCACAAGCAATTACTGCAAATGTAGCTATGGCATTGGTTCCTTGCTCTGGTTTGCTACTTGAGGAACACGAATTTGTTTTATTTACCGATACGCTAAATAA
Source organism: Pseudoalteromonas sp. SG45-3 (assembly GCF_014164075.1). Taxonomy (NCBI): domain Bacteria; kingdom Pseudomonadati; phylum Pseudomonadota; class Gammaproteobacteria; order Alteromonadales; family Pseudoalteromonadaceae; genus Pseudoalteromonas; species Pseudoalteromonas sp. SG45-3. The sequence goes on from NZ_JACJEN010000007.1 coordinate 206,383, forward strand.
ACAACAAGGACAAAGCCAACTCTGTTTATTGTTTGATGAACAAGAAATTCGCCACGCATGTGCAACGCAAATAAAAAACCTCAAAACGCTATCACAACTTGGTTATTCAATTGGTTTAAACAATTTTGCTAAAGACAGGTGCGAACTTAATTTACTAACCGATATTAATTTTGATTATTTACTACTTAGCTCGACCTTTAGTAAACGTGTTTTACAACAAGAAAGTTACGATTTTCAGCTACAGGGCGTGCTTGCAATTACAAAGCTCAAAGCAATGAAGGTCATTGCTAAAGGCCCATCAATACTTAATTTTAGAGCTTTATTAGATAAACACGGTTTGGCATTTTTTGTAGGTAAACAACACGCTTTAGTATGCTCTGAGTTACCTGAAGTGCAAGCAACCCAGTCTTTATAAAGTTAGCCTGAGGTATTACTCAGGCTTTTTAAACATCGCTCGTAAGTTAGCGACTCTTGCTTGGCCTTTTTCCATGCGCTCTGCTTGGGTATTTGGCGCCTTTTTGTTTTCGAACGCAAGATCGTCCTGCGGTAACTCTTGTACAAATCGGCTTAATTCAGTTTGTGAAGTTTCACCAAATTGACGACGTATCTTTGCATAAGTAAGTGTTAACTCCTGCTGTGCGCGAGTAATACCAACATAAGCTAAGCGACGTTCTTCATCTACGTTGTCCTCATCAATACTTACCTGATGCGGAAGTAAACCCTCTTCCATACCCACCATAAATACATACGGGTACTCTAAGCCCTTTGATGCATGTAGTGTTGATAAGTGCACTGCATCGGTTTCATCTTCTTCTTCGTTACGCTCAAGCATATCGCGAAGGGTTAGCTTGCTAACAACCTCGGCTAATGTCATTGGTTCGTTGTCGGCATCACCGGTCAACATATCTGTTATCCAACGATACAGCTCTGATACGTTTTTCATACGCATTTCAGCCGCTTTTGCACTCGGTGACGACTCGTACAAATATGCCTCGTAATTAATATTACGTACTAAGTCTTTAACAGCTTCGAGCGTATCACCGCGTACTGTGTTATCAGATAGCTCAACAACCCAGCGTGCAAATCCAGCAAGCGCATTAAAGCCACGCCCTTTTAGTCTGTAGCCTAAATCGTTATCAAAACAGGTAGCAAACAAGCTCGCGTGCTTTTCATTAGCAAGCGTACCAAGCTTTTCAAGGGTAACCGTGCCTATTTCGCGTCGCGGTGTATTTACGATACGTAAAAATGCATTGTCATCATCTTGATTAACTAGCAAACGTAAATACGCCATAATATCTTTAATTTCTGAGCGAGCGAAAAACGACATACCGCCACTAATTTTATAAGGGATACGGTTACTCATTAGTGATTTTTCAAAGCCACGTGCTTGATGATTACCACGATATAAAATCGCGTAATCTTTATAGCTGGTTCGCTTCATAAACTTATGTGAAATTATTTCAGCAACCACACGCTCAGATTCATGCTCTTCATCGCGGCACCCTATTACTTTAATCGGCTCTCCATAACCTAGTTCACTAAATAACTTTTTCTCTATGTCATGTGGGTTATTGGCAATTAAAATGTTAGCTGCTTTTAGTATTCGCCCTGCACTTCGATAGTTTTGTTCAAGCTTTATAAGTCTAAGCCCTGGGTAGTCTTTACCTAATAACACTAAGTTTTGCGGGCGAGCACCACGCCATGAGTAAATTGATTGATCGTCATCACCTACCACAGTAAAACGGGCACGCTCGCCTACTAGCAATTTAACAAGTTGATATTGGCTTGTATTGGTATCTTGATACTCATCCACCAGCAAGTATTTAAAGCGTTGCTGCCAGCGCTCACGAGATGTGGCGTTATTTGTAAGTAACAAAGTAGGGATCATAATTAAATCATCAAAATCCAGTGCATTATAAGCACGCAGCTGGTTTTGATATCGAGCATACAACTGTGCAAACAATGCCTTTTGCGCATCACGCGCTTCGCGTATTGCTTGCTCTGGCAGTACTAATTCGTTTTTCCAACTACCAATTTCCATTTTAAGTAGTTTGAGTAAGTCCTTGTCTTTTTTTAGCTCATCTTCGGTGAGTTCACTAAGAAGCTGATTGGTATCTTGATCATCAAATAACGAAAAGCCGGGCTTAAACCCTAATGTACTCAACTCTTTTTTTATTATTTCTAAACCGAGTGTATGAAACGTTGATACCCATAAACCTTTAGCGTCTTGCTTACCGAGCGTTTGCAGTACTCGCTCACGCATTTCTTTGGCTGCTTTATTGGTAAAAGTAACAGCGGCTATATTTCGCGCTTTGTACTCACATTTTTTCACTAAATAAGCGATTTTATTCGTAATAACACGGGTTTTACCAGAGCCTGCGCCCGCGAGTACTAAGCAGGGACCACTAATATATTTTACGGCTTCATCTTGTTTAGGATTGAGTTTCATAACGACCAAAGAAATTTAAAAGACGCGCAATTTTAACGTAACCATTACAGCGAGCATAGCAATTGCCTTAATTAATTAAGGTAAAGATGATCATGTGTTAAATGCCGTGGGTATAAGGTAATATTAGTTATTATCATTTAGGCAATGCCGAAGGGACAAATATGATCAACCCAGCAAAACTTGAAGAAATTGCTAAGCAAATTACTAGCAATATGCCGCAAGGTGTAAAAAACCTAGCAGACACACTCGAAGGTAAAACAAAGCAAGTTCTACAAAACAAGCTTGCTGAGATGGACTTTGTGAGCCGTGAAGAATTTGATGTGCAAAGCCAAGTACTTATTCGTACTCGCGAAAAGTTAACCGAACTTGAAGCTAAAGTTTCATTGCTTGAGCAACAACTTAGCGCTAAAACTGACGCTGAATAATTATACCAATTGCATTAAATTAGTGTTCTATTATAGCGATAAGAAAATAGCTCAATAACAAGGCTAAAATTATGGTACGTAGTTGTGCTATATAAATAATTTTTAACGTAGTTAGTGAGTTATTTAATACACAAGGATGATCATTTTTTTAATAAGATTGGTATTAATTTAATGTACAAAAAAGGCAGCTTAGGCTGCCTTTTGCATTTTACCAAGTTTATTCAAATAGCCCATCAAGTACATAATAAGACAACTTAGCCTGCTGAGCTAAACTCACACTCAGCATTTTTTGCGCAACTTGTTCGCCAGTTATTGGTTTGTAACGCTTTAAAAACGCAAACCGTGTAATAACAGGAAAAATAATACTGCCTATCTTTTCTGCCACTCTAAATTGCTCACGATCACCTAATAATAAAGATGGTTGTAAAATACTTATTTTATCAAATGGGAGTGCTTTAATATGTTGCTCAAGCTCTCCCTTCATTTTCAAATAAGCACTATTACTGTGTGTATTTGCCCCGCTTGATGACACTAAGCAATAATGTGTAACGCCATTACATGCCGCTAACTGCGCCGCTATAAACTGATAATCAAAATCTACTTTACGCTGAGCGTGTATCGAGCCCGCTCGTTTACGGGTTGTGCCCAAACACGAAAACAATACATCACCTTTAAAAAGCTCAACATATTGAGTTAATTTTTCAAAATCAATAACGTGATTAACTAGCTTTGCATGTGTGACAGGCAGAACTCGACGGCTTAACGTAACTACTTTTGTATAACGATCGCTATTAAGTAACTTATGGAGCAACTCATTACCGACCAAGCCTGTAGCACCTATTAACACCGCCGTTTTAGTCATGGATTTATTTATTTTCACCCACTTTTTTAAGTACGTACTGTACTGCTTTTTTGTAGCTTTGTGTTTCTTCACTCGCGCACGTTACTACAGATTCTAAATCATGAAGATGGCCGTTTTCTAAACCATAAACCCAACCATGAACGCTTAGTTCTTGGCCTCGCTCCCAGGCATCTTGCACAATGTTAGTACGACACACATTACGTACTTGCTCAATTACATTTAGCTCAATAAGGCGGCTTAAGCGTTCGCTTTCTGGCATTGCGTCAAGTTGTTCAAGATGCTTTTCTTTTACATCTCCTACATGGCGTAGCCAATTATCAATAAAGCCAAATTTAGCATTGTTTAAAACGGCTTGTACGCCACCACAACCATAGTGACCGACTACCATTATATGTTTTACTTTTAAAACCTCTACAGCGTACTGCATAACCGATAAGCAGTTATGGTCAGTGTGTACAACCACGTTAGCAACGTTACGATGTACAAATAATTCGCCTGGTAATAAATCAACTATTTGATTTGCAGGTACACGAGAGTCTGAACAACCAATCCATAAATACTCTGGATTTTGTTGCATAGATAAAATTTTAAAAAACTCAGGGTCTGCTTCACTTGTACGAGCAGCCCAACGTTTGTTGTTATCGAATAAATTTTTTAACTTTCTCATTGCATCTCTTATTAAGTCGAGGACGGAAATTTAATGGACATTAGCAAGAATCAAAATATTACGAGGCGTTAACTGCTTTTCACAAAACGTTTTAACGCTTACTTGATAACCTTGCTGTTGCAAATATAAAGCACGATCGAGCACAAGCCAAACTTCAATTGCCCTTCTGAACACATGTCGAACCAGTTCAACTCGGTCAGTTATTTTTTTTCGAGCCACCCCAACCTCTAAATACTTAACATAATCAGTATCTTGAGGTAATTTTAATGCCTTTTTATCTGCAGCCCATGCACAAAACGATTTAAACGAATCTGAGAATATAGCTTTGTTGACCGAAGGTACGCTTACGTAATATTGCTCGCCAGTGATCGACTTTCTTAGTGCATCAAAACCAAGTCGCCACTCAAGTTCTGTTTTACGTACTTTTTCCAGACGAGAAGGCGCTGTGACAGTTTCTTGTAATGCGAGCTTTAAATCACGATGCGTTAGATTAAGCTCACTTTTATTTGCATCCTCACTCATTGCACGGTACTCATTAGCCGTGAATAAATGGTAGCAACAAGGTGAAAAGCTAATTTGCTGTACTTTCGCTAAACTTGCTTGGCGCATAAATGCTTGGTGTAAGCCACCGCATGCGTGAAGTGCTACAGCATGCATGTCTGTATTAAAAAATTGAGTGATATCGTCTTTTAATACATCTGCTTGGCTAAAGTGCATTGCTAAGCCTTGTTGCTGTGCACTTTTTTGTCCTTGCTCGCATAAGCTTTGTTGCAGTTCAATACTATGCACATTACTTGCGCCATTAAACGCAAGCATTCGACCTAAGTGCCCTTTACCCGCGCACCACTCTAAAACAGGTTGCTTGGTATTAGGTAGTGCTGATACAAAATCTTGTAACTGTTCAAACTTACGACCTTTAATGCCGTTACTTATCCAAAATGGATAATCAGCTTGAGAGTGGGCTGTGCTAGGTAACTCGCATAACTTTGCAAGTTCATCAAGTTGGTTTATGTGCTGGCTAAAAAATTGGTATAGCTGGTTTTGATCGTTATCAAGAACGCTTACCTGATCATCTGTTAGTTCGCTAAGTATGCCTTGTAGCTCTGGCCAAGGTATAGTGTCAAAATCAAATGCAGTGCACTGCCAATACTGACGATGATGCATTAAAAGTGAATCAAGTGCTAAAAATTGCTCAGCTAAAGTCATAACAGCTTAGAAAATAAAAAAGACAATTAATTATATCAGTTTCGTGAATTACCTAAGCAGTTAATTTTTACTAAAAATCAGCCGTAAATACAAAGGTATTGAAATAATACTTACAAAAATAGCTGCCATGAGCATCCACGATAACTGCATCTTTTCAGGTTCTTGATATTTATAAATAAAGTGAGATTTCACTTCGTCAAATTCGTTTTGCGGTATGCCATATAAGTCCGCAATTAAGCGCCACTTTGCTATCGACATATGCCCTAAACTGGTGGTGGGTGGGGTTATATAACTTTTTAGTACTTCAGCCTCAAAAGCGAGCTGATAAAAGCTTTTACCCGGTGCATAGTTTTGCTGGGTGACTGCAATGGCTTCATCCATGTTCATCATTGCATAACGCCACCCTTTTAGGCTCGCTTGGTAGAATTTTTCGACCGTTTGAGGATTTTTCTTAAGCATGTTTTCGCTGGTAAATAAAATGTCGCTGTATACGTCCATACCATAACGCTGTGGGCAAACAAGTCGATGAGCTACGCCTTGTTGGGTCATATAATAAGGCTCTGTAGTAACATATACTTGCATAGCATCTAGCTTGTTTTCAATCCAAGCCTGGCCTGGATTTTCGCCATCGTAAACTTTGAGTTTATCTACATCAACGCCACTGCGTTTAAGCATAATAAGTAGTTCGGCGCCATCATTTTTGCTTACCGCAGTAATACGTTTATTAACAAAGTCACGTGGATGAAAAATATCAGACGTGTCTTTAACCATCCAGCAGTAAGGTGAAAATTGCAATAAGGCAGCCATAGCAACAAGAGGTTGTCCATTTATACGTTGCTGTAAAATACCAGAGTGCCCTACACCAAATTGTGCTTCACCACTGGCGACAGGAGCAAAGGTATCAGGTTTCATTGGATTAGCTTGTTTAATAGTTACATCAAGGCCCGCTTCATTATAAAAGCCTTTTTGCTTTGCCATATAGTAGCCAGCAAACTGAAACTGATGTGTCCATTTTAGCTGTAATGTGACTGATTCTTGCGCCGCGATATGGCTACAAAAAAAGCACAATCCAATGATTAATCCTTTAAATAGCAACTAGGTGCCCTCAAAAAGTATGACGATTACCTGTAACTATATGTAAAACGTGCGATAAAGCAAGCACCCTAGTTAGGTGCCTGCCTTTAAAGAAGGATTATACTGAGGCGAGTTTTTCGGCTTTTTCTGCTTGGGGCTTTGATGTTAAAAATTGGCTAAAGCACGGATTTTGTGTTTCATCTTGTACACTGTAACCTAAACGGTTTAAGTGCTCGTTAAACATCTCATACTGACTCGGCTCAATAGCAAAACCTGCCAGTACATTCCCCATCGAACCACCGTGATTACGATAATGAAATAAGGTAATGTTCCAATTACTACCTAAAGTATCTAAAAAGCGTGCAAGCGCACCTGGATACTCTGGAAATTCAAAGCGAAGTAAGCGCTCATGTAATTGCTCGGGTGCTTTTCCGCCAACCATGTAGCGCACATGTAATTTAGCGAGTTCGTTATCCGACAGATCGCAAAATTGGTAGTCATTATTTGTTAAGTCTTGCTTTAGCTCATTAAGCTCTTGCTCGCCTTGGCGCAGGGCAATACCTACAAATATTTGTGCTTCACCAGGTCCTGCATAACGGTAGTTAAACTCAGTAATAGCACGGCCACCTAAAGAAGCACAAAACTGTTTAAAGCTGCCTTTTTCTTCTTTAATAGTAACCGCTAATAACGCTTCGTTTTTTTCACCCAGCGCAGTGCGCTCTGCAACATAACGCAGGCGATCAAAGTTTAAATTAGCACCGGATAAAACAGCCGCTAAATGTAACCCTTTTAAACCCGACTGCTGGCTCCACTTTTTAAGCCCTGCCGTTGCAAGTGCACCTGAAGGCTCTGCTATTGCACGGGTAGATACAAAAATATCCTGCATGGCAGCACATATTTCGTCGCTGGTGACGGTTATAACTTCATCACAAAACTTTTGCGCTAAGCGAAATGTTTCAGTGCCAATAATTTTAACCGCTACGCCATCAGCAAAACTACCAACGCGTTCAAGCTCTACCGGTTTGCCTGCTTTAAGTGCCGCTTGTAAACATGCACTTTCGTCGGCTTCTACACCAATTACTTTTATATCTGGACGCAGCGATTTAATATAAACCGCCATCCCAGCAAGTAAACCGCCGCCGCCAACAGGAATAAACACCGCATCGAGCTCGTTTAATTGCTGCATAAGCTCACGTGCTACAGTACCTTGACCAACAATGACGTCTGGGTCATCAAATGGTGGAACAAATATACCGTTTCGTTGCTCTGTAAGCTCAAGCGCATGTGCTTTTGCGGCATCAAAATGATGTCCATGTAGCACAACTTCACCGCCAAGCGCACGTACCGCACTGACTTTTATTTCAGGCGTTGTTACTGGCATTACAATTGTAGCTTGATGCCCTAAGTGAGAAGCACTTAGTGCAACCCCTTGAGCGTGATTACCCGCTGAAGCAGTGATAACCACTGAGCCTTTAGGTAATTTATTTAATTTGTTATACGCACCGCGTAATTTAAATGAATACACGGGCTGTTGGTCTTCACGCTTTAACCAAACATGGTTACCTAATTTAGCACCGAGCTCAGCCATTTCGCTGACCTCGGTAACTTTAGCCAAAGGCTCCATGTTTGCTTGAATAATAGCGCGAAAATAATCGAGCTCTTGAGAGACCATAATTAACTAAGCGCCTCCAATTTAGCTAAGTCACGCACTGCGCCTTTATCAGCACTTGTTGCAAGTAATGCATAAGCCTTTAAAGCAGACGATACATAGCGCTCACGATCAACTGGTTTGTACGCCAGTTTTCCGCGTGCTAATTGTTTTTGTTTACGTGCTTCAAGCTCTTCATCACTTAACGCTAATGTGATTTCACGTGTTGCGATATCAATAATGATTTTGTCGCCATTTTCAACATAAGCAATTGCACCACCACTTGCCGCCTCTGGCGACACATGACCAATTGATAAACCCGAAGTACCACCCGAAAAGCGACCATCAGTAATAAGTGCACATTTTTCAGCTAGGCCTTTTGATTTTAAGTAGCTAGTTGGGTATAGCATTTCTTGCATACCAGGGCCTCCTCTAGGGCCTTCGTAACGAATAACCACGATATCACCGGCTTTTACTTCATCGTTTAAAATACCTTCTACAGAATCATCTTGTGACTCGTACACGACTGCAGTACCTTCAAAATGTAGCATTTCATCAACAACGCCAGCGCTTTTAACAATACAGCCATCAACTGCTAAATTACCCGAAAGTACAGCTAAGCCACCATCTTGACGAAAAGCATGTTCGACACTTCGGATACACCCATTAACACGGTCATTATCGCCCTCGTCCCAACGACACTCTTGGCTCATTGCTTTAGTGGTACGAATGCCCGCAGGGCCAGCACGGTAAAATTTGCGCGCCGCTTCGTTAGTGGGATCTGTTGCATCCCATTTTTTAACGAGCTCAGCCATAGTTGACCCTGCAACATGATTAACTGACATATCAACTAAGCCTGCTTTGCCAAGTTCACGTACGATTGCCATCATGCCGCCTGCGCGGTGCACATCTTCAATGTGATATTCAGGTGTCGCTGGTGCAACTTTACATAAAAATGGTGTTTTACGAGAGAGCGCATCAATGTGCGACATATCAAAATCAACGCCCGCTTCTTGCGCTGCAGCAAGTAAATGCAATACCGTATTTGACGAGCCACCCATTGCAATATCAACAACCATTGCATTCATAAAGGCTGTTTTGTTAGCAATAGCACGTGGCAATACATCTTGATTATCTTTTTGATAATACTCACGACATAAATCAACAATACGAGCCCCCGCTTCAACATACAGTTGTTTACGGTCTTTATGAGTCGCAAGCGTCGTACCGTTACCTGGCAATGCTAAACCAATCGCTTCTAGCAGACAGTTCATTGAGTTTGCAGTAAACATGCCTGAACACGAGCCACATGTTGGACACGCAGAGCGCTCTACTTGCTCTGAATCTGCATCACTTACCGATTCATCAGCGCCTTTAACCATGGCATCTACTAAATCAAGTTTAATATCGATGTTAGCAAGCTTAGTTTTACCTGCTTCCATTGGGCCGCCTGATACAAATATTACCGGAATATTTAAGCGTAGTGCTGCAAGCATCATTCCTGGAGTAATTTTGTCGCAGTTTGAAATACAAATCATCGCATCAGCACAATGACCATTTACCATATACTCAACTGAGTCAGCAATTAAGTCGCGTGAAGGCAGCGAATAAAGCATGCCGCCGTGACCCATTGCAATACCATCATCAATCGCAATAGTATTAAATTCTTTAGGGACGCCACCGGCTTGTGTAATGGTTTCAGCCATAAGTTCACTTAACTGATTAAGGTGAACATGCCCTGGTACAAATTGTGTAAACGAGTTAACTACGGCAATAATCGGCTTACCAAAATCGGTGTCGGTCATACCTGTTGCGCGCCATAATGCACGAGCGCCTGCGCGTTTACGCCCTTCAGTTGTTGTTGCACTTCTTAATTTAGCCATAGTTACCTCAGTTTTTGCCGCAAAATAAGCGGGCATTCCTCATTCTAAAATTGGTGAGTAACCGAGTGATTCAGTTACTCGTAAATTGTTTTTCAGTTCGTAATTACACAGCCTGTTGTTGCTGTAAATTTTGTAAAGTGACTTCTTTGACATCCACCAGCTTATTTAACTGGCTGGTTAAAAGGTGAATTGGTTTATCACTATCTACCGTCATGTCTACATTATAAAAACCATCGTCCATATTGAGCTGAAAATGCGTAAGGTCAAAACCACGATGACGCACCACTCGTAAAAAGCGCTCTACCGCTATACTTTGGCTTTTTAATGCAATAGTTAGGCTGTGTTTCATTTTGCTTTCTCCGTCATCATTTCGTCGTTAGCAGCCCCAGGTGGTACAAGTGGCCAAACATTTTCTTTATCATCAATACAGGCATGTACTATGTACGGCCCTTTACTATTAACTAATGCAGTTATCGCATCATCAACTTGGTTAGCGTGAGTTATTGTTTGCCCAGGAATACCAAATACAGCGGCTAATTGCACAAAGTCTGGGTTATCCGACAGGTTAGTTTCAGAATAACGCCCTTCAAAAAATAGTTCCTGCCATTGGCGAACCATCCCTAAACGTTGGTTATCTAAAATTAATATTTTTACAGGTAAATTGTTACGACGAATAGTGGCCAGCTCTTGAATATTCATCATTATAGAACCATCGCCCGATACAGTGATAACAAAGTCATCAGGGCGTGCTACTTGTGCACCAATAGCCGCAGGTAGACCAAAGCCCATTGTCCCTGCACCACCACTGCTTAAATGATTACTCGGATGAGTAAACTTCATGTGTTGTGCTACCCACATTTGGTGCTGACCTACATCGCAGCACACAACCCCTGTTTTTGGCATGCGTTGGCTTAGTTGGTTTAATAAGTACGGTGCAAAAACCTTCTCACCTGGGTAGTCGTAACGCCACGCATGCTTAATATTCATTTCTTTATTTGTGTCACACCAAGCTTTAGGTGTTACAAAGCACTCAAGTGCGGGTAACGACGTTTTTAAATCGGCAATTAATGAAGCCTTAGCAGGTTTTCGCTTACCAACTTCAGCAGCATCTATATCTAAATGGATTACTTTAGCTTTAGCTGCAAATTTAGCTAAGTTGCCTGTTACGCGGTCATCAAAGCGTGCCCCTATACATACAAGTACATCACATTCTTGCACTGCGATATTAGCAGCTTGACCACCATGCATACCCAACATACCTAAGTAATGTTCGTAATCTGGTAATACACTGCCTAGCGCTTTAAGTGTTGATACAGCTGGCATCTGAGTTTTATTTAAAAATTGCATTAGTTCGTCTTGCGCATCAGCGGCTTGTACACCACCACCTACATACGCTACAGGCTGTTTAGCCTCACTCAACAATTGATTAGCAATAGCAACTTGCTTTAAATCTAACTCTGGTAAGTATTCATCAGCTGCTAGCCAAGGTTTAAAAGGGACTTGAGCCATTTGAATATCTTTTGGGATATCGACAAGTACAGGACCTGGGCGGCCGCTTTGCGCTAAATGAATTGCTTCTTGTAATATCTCTGCTAAGTCTTCAGCTCGTTCTACCATGTAGCTGTGCTTAGTACACGAAAGCGACATACCTAGTACATCTATTTCTTGAAACGCATCTGAACCAATAGCTGCAGTAGGCACTTGGCCGGTGATCGCCAATAATGGTACTGAGTCCATCATCGCATCAGCAAGAGCGGTTATTAAATTAGTTGCACCTGGGCCCGATGTTGCAAAACATACGCCTAATTTACGTGTGCTACGAGCATAACCAACAGCTGCAAACCCTGCACCTTGCTCATGGCGAGTTAGGTAGTGTTTGACTGGCGCGCCATACAGCGCATCGTAAATTGGCATAATAGCTCCGCCTGGGTAGCCAAATACTTCATTTACGCCGTGTTTGGCCAATAAGTCGATTGTTAGTTCTGCGCCTGTCATTAATAAACCCTCATTCCTCAGTGACAACCCAATTACAAATTTTACCCTTAAAACTAAAAAGCCCTCCGAACGGTTAAGTGCGGAGGGCTTTTTTAATGCTTAAGTTTTTAAAGCACTACGAAGCCCTCGCGGGAATAATCACCACGATAATAATCAGGACTAGGTTAAGTGCGTTTGTAAGCATGTAATTAATACCAAATTTTGTTCAATTATCGCGAAGGTTATTCCTTCGCTCTCTTTTTATATTAGTACCGCGCTAGGCCCTTTAAGTCAACACCAAAGTTAATCTAACAAAAAGACTAAAATGCAATTTATCAGGTTTTAAAATTCATTATACAAGCTGGTAGTGGTTTTTTTATGCTCTAATTTTAATCTCAGAAATTCACTATTCTTATATCCCTTATTTAAGGTTTGATTAATTTTTGAGAATATTTTTATAAATAAAATTATTTATCACCTTCAGGTAATGCGTAGGTTCTCTTAAGCGACTCTTAAGTGTTGTTGCATAGCATGGCGTTGTTATTTTAAACGAGCCTAAATATGAACATAACTAGCCAAACACCAGCACAAAAAAAGCCAAATCGTAGTAAGCGGTTTTACATTCACTGTAGTGCAAATGCCTTTGTAGTGATGATTGCCTGTTATTACTGTTTAGTTATAAACATTCCTTTTATTCAAGGTTCGTTTAACGCCATCACCTCCCTTGCATCTTTTTCATGGCTATTTTTACTTTCAGTGCCACTGCTTTTGTTATGCCTTTTAATTATTTTCTTTTCAATAGTGTCGGTTAGGTGGTTACTAAAACCAATTAACTACCTTTTACTGATAATTTCGAGTGCCGTACTTTACGGCTCATTAAATTACGGCGTCGTGTTTGACTATTCAATGATTCAAAACACGTTCGAAACTGATTCAAGCGAAGCACTGAGCTATTTAAATCCGCAGCTCATAGGCTTTCTACTACTGTTTTGTGCGCTACCTGTTTTTATATTAAGCAAAGTAAAAATACACTTTACCCGTCCTCACGAAGAAGCGATTAGTCGTATAAAACTTATTGTAGCGTGCTGCTCATTAATTGCTTTAGTGGTCGTAAACTTTTACGCCGACTACGCAGCCACTGGCCGCAATAACCGCATTTTGAAAAAAGAACTCATCCCATTTCAGTATCTCTCTAGCGGTTATAAATATATGCGCGATCAGCTGCTGTATACCAATATAGAATTTAAAGATATAGATGCAACACCTACCTTAATTGCGCCTAACACCACCAGCGTAACAGTTATGGTTGTTGGCGAAACCGCACGAGCAGAAAACTTTTCTTATCAAGGTTATAAGCGCAACACCAATCCTTATACACAAAAGTATAATGTGACGTATTTTAATAATGTGGCGTCTTGTGGCACCGCTACTGCAGTGTCTGTGCCGTGTATGTTTTCACTGCAAACACAAGATAACTTTGATCGATTAGCAGCCGACAACCAACAAAACCTGGTTGACTTAGCACAACAAGCTGGCAGCGACGTACTGTGGGTTGATAACAACAGCGGCTGTAAAAACGTATGCACCCGTGTTGTTAACATTGATATCCCAACCACCCCATCAGCGCTTTGCGATGGAAAATATTGTTTTGATGAAGCACTGCTTGCTCCACTTAAGCGCAAACTCGCTAATTTAAACCAAGCTAATACCGTTATCGTCCTACACATGATGGGCTCACACGGACCAACCTACTTTAAACGCTACCCAGAAAAATTTAAGCAATTTACGCCCACGTGCGACAGAAGCGACATTCAAAACTGCTCACTCGATGAATTAGTTAATACCTACGACAACACAATTGCGTACAGCGACTTTGTTAACGCCCAGGTAATTGAGCAATTAAAAGCGCTGCCAAACAACATAGATAAGCAGTTTTTATATGTCTCTGATCATGGTGAATCACTTGGCGAAGCCGGTGCTTATTTACATGGTTTTCCGTATAGCTTTGCACCTAGCACACAAACGCACGTTCCTCTTTATATGTGGGCTGATGAGCATAATCAGCGCATTACTAATACCTGTTTAGCTAATTTAGACACCCGCGCTGCACGCTCACACAACAATATTTTTCACACCCTTTTAAATTTAATTGGCATTAAAAGCAAAACGTATCAGGCATCACTTGATTTACTTGCTAACTGCCAAACAACACCAAGCGAAATAAAACTATGAGTAATAAAACCGTTATAAAACGCCAAGGCTTAATGCGCCTTATTTTTACCTTAAGCCATTCTTTTAACGGCTTAAAATGGATGAGTCGATTTGAAGCGGCGTTTCAACAAGAGCTAGCACTGTTTTCATTACTCGGTGTGTTTGTGTGGCTACAAGAAATTGCACTAAGGGATAAATTACTGCTTATAGCTAGCCTGCTTTTTGTATTGTTTGCTGAGCTGGTAAATACGGCAGTTGAGGTTGTAGTTGATAGAATTGGCAGTGAATACCATGAGCTTTCGGGGCTAGCTAAAGATATAGCCTCTGCAAGCGTGTTTATAGCTATGCTAATTGCCGCTCTTATTTGGTGGGCTGTGTTATGGGCATAAAGCTAACTTTTATACCTAAAATACAAAATGCACTTGGCCCTGTATGGATTTTTGTTGTATTTGCTGTTTTGGCACTTAGCTTTTTAACACTTGCTCGCTTTGGATTAAGTGTATGGCAAGGGGAGCGTGTATTTGGATTGCATGCGTGGTTATCTATATTTATAGGTGGTTTAAGAGTTGATATAGCCACTCTAAGCTACATTATTATGCCCGCATTACTACTTACTTTACTGATGCAAAGCGTAGGTTGGCAAAATAAAGTACGCGGCCTCATTAAAATTTATTTAGTGACGATGTCTGCTTTACTTGTTTTTTTTGAAGTGATTACGCCTACGTTTATAAACGAGTACGATTTACGCCCAAACCGCTTATTTATAGAATATTTAATTTATCCTAAAGAAGTCTCAAAAATGATTTTTTCAGGCTATAAGGTAGAAGTATTTATTGCTGTTATAGCACTTATTTTAAGCTGTAAATTTGCAAGTAAAATATTTAGCAATCAATGGCAAAGCAAGTCATCACTAACAGGTTTAAATCAATCAATTTTAGCGCTTGTTTTAGTATGCTTAACTATTTTTGGCGCCCGCAGCTCATTAGGACACAGACCACTTAACCCCGCCATGGTCTCGTTTTCTACCGATCATTTACTTAACGACTTAACCCTTAACTCACTTTATAGCGTCGCGTTTGCAGTTAAGCAACTTTCTAATGAGCAATCGAGCCAAGACTATTACGGTAAAATGCCCACCGATGAATTACTTAGTATTGTGCGTAGTAACATGCAAAATACGCAAGGCACATTTAGTGATGTAACCGCCCCTACAAAAACGTTTCATGGCGCAAGTAATACAGGTAAACCAAAAAATTTAGTCATTATTTTACAAGAAAGTTTAGGTGCTCGTTATGTAGGCACGCTTGGCGGTTTACCGCTTACACCTAATATAGACGCCCTTTATAAACAAGGCTGGGGGTTTGATAATTTATACGCCACGGGTACACGTTCAGTACGTGGAATTGAGGCGGTAATTACAGGATTTACACCAACGCCTTCGCGTGCAGTTGTTAAACTTGATAAATCACAACGTGACTTTTTTACCATTGCTGATTTTTTAGCGAAGCAAAATTACAACACGCAGTTCATTTATGGTGGCGAAAGCCATTTTGATAACATGCGCAGCTTCTTTTTAGGCAACGGTTTTAAAAGTATCGTAGATACAAATAACTTTAAAAAAATAGACTTTAATGGCTCGTGGGGCGCATCAGACGAAGACTTGTACGACCAAGCCGATATAGAACTTACTAAGCTTAAAAATCAAAACAAACCCTTTTTTAGCCTTATATTTTCAAGCTCTAATCATAGCCCGTATGACTTTCCTGACGATAAAATAACGCTGTACGATAAACAAAAACAAACCCGTAATAATGCTGCCAAGTATGCCGATTACGCACTAGGCACCTTTATCGAAAAAGCTAAAAAATCGAGCTACTGGGATGATACTGTATTTATAGTTATTGCCGATCACGACTCGCGCGTATCGGGTTCGAATTTAGTACCGGTGGATCACTTTAAAATTCCGGCCGTTATTTTTGGAAAAGGTATTACCCATAAACGAGATAGCCAACTAGCCAGTCAGCTCGATATTCCTGTTACTCTACTGTCTTTAATTGGCGCAAGTGGTAAGCACCCAATGATAGGTCATGATTTATCAAAGCCAATTAGCGACAACAAACAACGCGCAATGATGCAATACGACAAAAACTTTGCCTACATGCACGATAATAAAGTGGTGGTATTACAACCACAAAAACCAGCAACCACCTATACGTATAGCAATAACCAGCTTGTGCCATGTGAAAACGATGAGCAACTAGTTAAAAAAGCCCTAGCCCACGCGAACTTAGGTAATCTAGCTTATACAAATGGTTGGTATCATTAACCAAGTGACTTGATAATAAAGCCTTGTTAAAGTAACAAGGCTATTTTTATAAACCGAGTAAACATGAAAATCCTCGTTATTGAAGACTCTGAAGCACTAAGACGCAGCTTGCAAGTTGGCCTTAGCAACCTTGGTTTTACCGTAGATGAAACTGGTGATGGCTCAGAAGGGTTGAGTATGGCACTGAGTGGAAACTACGACCTCCTCGTACTTGATTTAATGCTACCGAGCGTTGATGGCATGAGTATTTTACAAGCACTGCGCAGCAGTAATAGCCAAAGCCGTGTGCTAATTTTATCGGCACGAAGTGAGCCTCAAGATAAAATTAACGGCCTTATGAAAGGCGCTGACGATTATTTAACTAAGCCATTTTCGTTTGAAGAACTCCATGCTCGTGTCCTTGCATTACTTCGTCGTGGTTCACTGCAAAATCAACAAAATACCCTTACCGTAGGTGATTGCGTATTAGATCTCTCCCTTAAAACTCTTCACTACAAGCAATATGCCATTGAGCTCACGCGTAATGAATACAAAATAATAGAATGCTTATTTAACGCCCCAGAGCGAGTATTGGGGCTCGAGCTTATAAGTGAAGCGGTGGTAGGTCAGTTTGATATGCTCTCTAAAAATGCGCTTGAAGCACACATCTCAACCATACGTAAAAAAGTAAGACAGTTTGATGGCGAGCTCCCGATAAAAAATAAACGTGGATTTGGTTATGTCGCAACAACAAAATAAAAATCACTCAATAAAACGTAAACTCGTTAATAATATTAGCGCTGTGATCTCAGTTATTTTATTCACCATATTTTTAACCGTTGATTTAAGTGTTGATACTTGGGTGGAAGATCAGTTCAATCAGTCTTTAACTAATAAAGCTAACTACTTAAAAACCTTAGTTGAAGATGACAACAACGTGGTTGAATTTGATTTTGCTGGTGAGTTTATGTCGGAGTATGAAGCTGCAGATGCCACGGAGTTTTACCAGTTATGGCATGGCAGTGATGTTTTTGAGCGCTCGGACTCATTAGCGCTTTATGAAAATGCTAACCTGCCTTTTTTAGAAATGCCGATAAATGAATCTAAAATTATAGATTACGAGCTTCCTAACGGGCGTGATGGCCGCGCACTTATAAGTCACTTTGTAGCCCAAAAAGATGATAGAAATCCCACTCACTCTGCTGTTTTTAATACCATGACACTTGCAATCGCAGCGCCGACAGCCGAACTTAATAAAGTACTGATTATTATTGATGTGGTCTTTATTTTAACCTGTGTACTTGGTGTGTTTGGTGTGCGCTATTTAGTGACACGTATTGTAAATAAAGGCCTGCACCCACTACACAATTTAAACGACCAAATTAAGTTACTCGATATTACCGGTGTTGCGCAAACAATAGAAAGCGACTTTAAAGTAGAAGAAATAGAACCTATACGTAATGAACTAAATAAGTTTATTACCGTTAATCAGCAACTCTATAGTAATGAAAAACGCCTAACAAGCGACATTGCACACGAGCTTAAAACCCCAATAGCTGAACTAATAAGCCTCTCAGAGGTGGCTATTCGCTACCCTGACGATAAACGCATTAGCGACACCTATACCAGTGATGTGCTTAATATTTCACAGCGTATGAAAACAATTGTTAGCAACCTCTTATTATTGCAGCGCTCAAGTAGTAGTGCTATGCAATTGAATGCACAAAATATCATGCTAAATAACTTAGTAAATCAAATTATTGATGAGCTGACCTTTAAGCATCCAAGTATCAAAACGCGTTTAAATAACGAAATAAGTGACGAGATTACACTTAATGTTGACGAATTTAGTTTAAATACCATTTTGTGTAACTTAATCGATAACGCACTATTTTATGAACTTCCTGAGGCGCCAATTAAATTAACTGCCGTAAATAACAGCACAAACATGAGCATCTCTGTTAGTAACAAAGTAAATAAACCACTAAGTGGTGAACAGCTAATTGCTATTTTTGACCCGCTCTATCAGCTAGATTCATCTAGAACTAATAATCAGCGCCATGGTTTAGGATTATCAATTGTACAGAGCTTATGTAACTTAAATGGCTTTACTATTACGGCCAGTAATACCGAAAACAATACGTTAACGTTTATATTAACGTTACCTCTGAAGTAAATTTAGGTTAGTATTTACACTACTAATTTTGAGATTTTAAGGACAAACCATGAATGCTCTTACCCGTGTTAGCCACTTTTTTATTGTGGCATTACTTATAACATTTAGCTTTAACAGCTATGCAGCACCTGCCTTATATAAAATAGAAAAAAATGGCGTCAGCTCATACCTATTTGGCACTGTACACGTTGGTGATGCCAGCATGAAAGGCTTACCTAAAAATGTAACCGATGCAATTAGTGCAAGCAAAGAAGTCATTGTTGAAGTTGATATAAGCAAACTTACTCCACTTGAAATGCAGCAGCGCTCAATGCCATTTATGATGCTAAGTGACGGTAAAACATTACAAACTGAGCTTTCAAAGCAAAATTATACCAAGCTAAAAGATTACTTTGCTAAAAAGTCGATTGATATTGCTATGTTTAATGGCTTAAAGCCTTGGGCTGTTATGGTGACTATGATGCAAATTGAATTTCAAAATGCAGGATATTCAGATAAAACCGGCATAGACAAGCAAGTGCTTAGTTATGCTAAAGAGCATAATATTAAAATTGGCGAGCTTGAAACCCTAGAGCAACAACTACAAATGTTTGATGGTATGGCGCTATTAAGCAATGAAATGATTGAAGAAACCTTTGAGCAACTAGCCGATATTAATACTTACTTTATCAAGTTAGTTAATGCATGGAAAAGCGGTGACATGGACACACTAACCGATTACTACAACATGAGTTTTGATGACAGTAATTACGGTGAAATTAGCGAGCAAGTAATGCTAACTAACCGCAATAATAATTGGGTTAAACAACTCACACCGCGTTTAGCAAACGAGCAGCTATTTATTGCTGTAGGCGCTCTGCATTTACCTGAAAAACACGGGTTACTTAAACAACTTCGAGATAAAGGCTTTAGCGTTACTCGTCTTTAAAATAAAAATGACCCCAATAGAGCTTACGTAAACAAACTCGCTAAGTAAGCTCATAATGTTTAGGTAAATTATGAAACGTTTTCAATTTGAGATTTTATTTTTTCTCACGATGCTTTTTATCAATGGAGTATATTACTACCAAGAGGGGTATTTTAAACCAAGTGGTGGGTTAATCCTTGCCTCTATTTTTATTGCGATTGAAATTGTTATTTACTTAATAGAAAGCATTAATAAAAAATATAAAAAACGAACTAACAACTAAAGTCTTCCATTTTTAAGTAATTCTCTATTCCTTTAATTTTGTCTGCCGCATGATGATTTACATAAATCACAGTACTTGTATTGGCAGCACAAATTTTCTCTATTAGTAGCAGTACACGTTGCCTGTTTGCTTCATCCAAGCCTAAGCAAGGCTCATCTAAAATAAGTAACGTTGGATGTTTTACCATAGCTCGCACAATTAAAAGCATACGTTGATCGCCGTACGATAGCTGGGTGAATGAGGTATTTTGTTTATCACTTAAACCAATAAATGCCAGCCACTGCTTAGCAATATTAATTTGTGCGTCGCTCGGTTTTTGATATAAACCTATGCTGTCGTATAATCCTGAAATAACAGTATTTAAAGCCGATATACTTACGCGGTAATCCATATGTAGCGCGTTAGATATAAAACCAATATGCTGTTTTATATCCCAAATACTCTCCCCTGTCCCACGTTTAAAACCGAACACTTCAATGTCATTGTTATAACACTGTGGGTTATCACCTGTTATTAAATTTAATAGGCATGTTTTGCCTGAACCGTTCGCTCCACTAAGCTGCCAATGCTGATGCTTTTTTATAGTCCAATTGAGATTTTTGAATATGCTTACATCACTGTAACTAACTTTAGCATTACTCAATTTAACTAAGGTATTACCGGTGAATGCCTTTTGCTCTTGTTCAGTATCCGGAGATGGCACATCCAATGAGGTATGTTCTAAATGAAGTAGTTTTAGTAAATCACTCAATTGTTCACTGTCTGGCTTTGCCAAAGTATGTAACAAGCAACCTTGGTTTACATAGCCATAGTGAGTGATGAATGAAGGGATTTCGTCTAGGCGGTTTAGTACAAAAACAAAAGTAATAATTTGGCTAAGTTCTATGAGTATTTTATTAAGCTGCTGGCAAGATTGTACGTCGAGTCCATGAAATGGCTCATCAAGCACGACTAACTCACTATGGGAGCTGAGTCCTTTTATAAGTAGGAGTTTACGAGTTTCACCCGTTGAAAGGTCTCTAAAATGCCTATTTAGTAATGAGCTAAATTTAAATAATTCTATTAGCTGCGCTAATAATTCATCATTATTACTATGCCCTGTAAAAATAAGGTCTTTAACGAGAGTGTGCTTTTCATGCTCTAATTCTTGAGCTAGTAACTGTTTATGTGAATCTGAAGACACGAGCATAAGCTTATTAATACTACTTATACGCTTACCACTTTCGCACTTAGCCTCACCGATTAACGCAGCTGTCAGAGCAGATTTACCAGCTCCATTAGCACCTAAAAGTAACCAATGTTCTCCTAGGTTTACTTGCCAATCTAGGTTGCATATATCGTAACGGCTTTTACCTTGCCCTTGTAAGTAACCATTAAATTGCTCAAGCGTAATTGACTGCACTAACTTTTCCTAATAAACCTTAAAACAGCAAGTTAACGTATATTAAAAGTGCTTAGCAAGCTTGTTATCCGCAAAATTAATTTATTTCACTAACAACGCTAATACTATTTAATGCGTCTTTAATTGCTTGCTGGCTTATTGGCTTATGAATATGGAGGTTAGCTCCGTATTCATAAACTCGCTCTATATCATTTTGTGAGGTATTTGCTGTTATAACAATAATTGGCATTACTTTATTAAGATCGGAACGTATTTTTTTAATAGCCTCAAACCCATCCATTACAGGCATATTTAGGTCCATAAAAACAATATCGTACTGATTTTCACTCACCATATCACACGCGACTTTACCATTTTCTGCGCAATCATAGCTTAAACCTAATAAACTAAGTATGCGGGTTAATAACATAGTGTTTAATGGGTTATCTTCAACGACTAAACACGTTAGCTTGTCGTTTACTTTAAGAGGTGTTGGGAGGGCTTTACTTATAGTCACTGGTAAATACAAAGACACCAAAGCACCATGAGTTTTATTATTTGTAAAAGTAATTTCACCATGCAGTGCTTTTACAACGTATTGAACCCGGGTTAGGCCAGTTCTTAACCCTTGAAAGTGATTGGTTTGTTTAAATGAGTCAAATTCAAGACTGGTAATCTTCTTCGAAAAGCCACTGCCAGTGTCACTCACCGTTAAATGAAATTCATCATTTAAAAGCTTAGCTGAAACAGTAATTTCACCTTTTTGTGTAAACTTAATAGCGTTACTAATTAACTCTGTAAGTGTGTGCTGCAAACGTTGATGATCCAGTTTACATACACAATTTAACGATTCATCTAAACGACTAACTAGTTTTAGGCCTTTTTGCTTACACGCATGCTTGTAAGCTATTACTACTTTATTACACGACTCTAAAAGGTTTTCATCATTTAAATGCGGTACCCATTTACCTGCACTTAAAGCCTGCAAGTCTTGTAATTCATCTAATATGGCTATTAACCTAAGCGCGCAATAGTTAGCTTGGGTTTTAACGCTTTGCTGTTTATCAGAAACCTCTAGCTCCTCAATAGACGTAATAAGTCCCTGCAAAGGTGTTCTAAATTCGTGACTCGCTCTGGCAATAAAATGCTCTTTATTTTGACTTGTTTGATAAACAAAATCTTTTTGTTTTTGTAGCTCTAAAAGCGTGTCTGAAACCTCTTTTTCCATTGGTATAAAAACAAATCTTAACTCAATAAGTAATAATGTCATTGCCAATAACCAACATAGTATCTCTAGGTTGGCGACCCAATTTACTTTTTTAACAGCTTGAGATTCAAATAAGCTCACTGCCTTATCAAGCTTTGTTAATAAAGTTTCAACATGCTTAATAGAAAATACTGAGTGGTTTATCTCTCCTTGCTGATACAAAAGCCGCTCTGTTTGTTCTATATAGTCAAATACCGCTTTATCTAACCCTATCGTTTCACCAAAATATAAGTCTACTAACGCTGGATTTAAGTAAATGTATTCGTCATCAGAGTTTTTAGTTAATAATGTTTGATGGGACTTTTTAAATGTATTGAGGGACTTCTCAAGTGACTCAGTATGAGCTGGCGAGTAATTACTGATGTTAAGCATAGCATTACTGTGCCAAGCAATTTTCTGTGAGAGCATGCGCTGGCTACCAGCGATGTTAATAATTTTTGCATCAAACTTTTGAACAGAAAAACTATGCTGCATTAATAAAGCAGAGCCACTTATTAATAGCGCTATTGCAATTAGTGCCCATCGGTAACGTGTTCTCACGCTTTTAATAATATTGAACATGTATAAACCAGTTTTTTTATATAAGTGTAGACTAATTTTTTAAAACGAAGAATCAGTCAAAATAATTAAGCGAATTATTAATACCCAATAAAAAAGCCCAGCATCAAGCTGGGCCATTGTAGTAAAATTATATTAGCGATTCTCTAATCGATTATAATCGAACATTCCATATTCTATCCCACGATACTTTTTAGCTGTATCGTGCAATATATCGCTGTATTGCCAAAACTGTGGATGAGTACGTCGAATACCAAACTTAGATTTCAAAGCACCATAATCGGCTTCTATTTGCATCATAGGCAATTGCTCGGCAAAAGCATTTACTTGCTGCTCGTTATTTAAATACCAAATAGCTGCTGGGTAATCACCGATAAAGCCAGGAACAATCGTTGCGGTATCTTCATCATAAGCACGTTGGCCATCTTCGTTTAATAAACTAGAAATATTGTAGTGCGCATTATGATGAATAATAGTGTAGCCCTTATGACTATTATCTTTTTGCTTTACAAGTACAAAAGAAAGCTGAGGTAACAAGTTTACCGCTTTTGCTGGCATAGAACTTACTACATTTAACGGCTTTGGTACTTCAGTGTAGTTGTATCTTTCACTTAAAACTGGCGCTAAGGCTTCTTTCATCAAAGTATATAGCTCATGCTGTGGATCATCAGTTTTATAGTTAATACCGCTTGGCTGACTAAATTCTCGGTTATTTTTAAAGAACTTAGATAAGTCAGGTGGTGAATTACGATACCACTGCTTTTTGATTTGATTACGCTTAGCCTCAGGTAACAATGCTAAAAAGTTTTGCTCTCCCTCTAAACGTAAAAAATCCATATATAGGCGTGTCACTAATTGGTGGCCTATATTTCCGTACACATCAAAGCCTGCTACAAGCAAATAGTGAATACGCTCAAACAAAGCATAATCTAATATCCAGGTGGTTTTAGGCTCTTGACCAATAAAACCTTTAACTACAGTTGCACTATCAAAATGGCGGAAAATAGTTAGTGCCGCATTTTTATTATGCTCATCACCTTTCCAAAGTAAGTCTGTTGTAAGGTGCTCACCACCTTTGAACATTTTGTTAGCCAACTCTACTTTCGCCTGTAAATACTTTTTCTCGCGAACTGAATATTTAACCCAGCTAGAAATGGGTAAGGCATTACTCTCCTCAGCGGCAGGAAGTTCTAATGCCTCTTCATGTTGCATTAGCATTTCCCCTACAGCCGGAGTCGCTACTTTATTAGGATCAGCAAAAGCCACCCAAAAATGATCGTTTATAACATTTAAAGCAATCTGACCACGACAAACAGGCCCTTTTATAAAGCCCATAATAATTAACTCTGCCTCATCAAGCATAAATTGATACTTAGAATTAATTGGAATAACTTCGAAAGTTTTAAAAGGGTTAGATGCTGCCTTAGCCTCATAACTAGGCATTTTCGTAACAGTATAATCTGGCGCAATAAACTGCTCATATAAACGCAGTAATTTAGCTTCATTAAGCTCAAGTGGTAAATGTGTTTTAGAAAGTATGGTTGTACGTTCTTGCATAAAACGATAATAAACACGGCTAACTTTAGGGTCATCGTATGGGCGGCGCGTGTTAATTAACTTTATTTCCTCACCAGGAGGCGTACTTGAGCGAACTAATTTGAAAAAGCTTTGTGGGTTTTCTGAAGTAAAATAAATATGTGCTAAAAACCAATGCTCATAAATATACCGTGCTGATAACTGATACTTTAAGCTATCTTGATTTAAAAATGCTTCCCAGCCCGCTATTTTATTCTGATCATATTTACTTGGTGGCTGAATATGTGACATTTTACCACCACCTTTAAGCCAGTTCTGTAAGTGATTAAACTCTTCACGCGAAACACCAGGTAAACCATAAGGCATGCCGCCATGAGGTTGATCACTTGCCAATCGATCGAACTCACCCATTGTTGCGCAGGTTTGCGAACGCGCTAACGAAAAGTCAAACTCATCACCTAACACTTCATTTACTGGCAATTCATGGCTTTGCTTTAACACTAAGCTATTAAATAACACACTGCCCGCTAAGTTAGCTTCTTCACTTTGCACGCGCTCATTTAGCACTGGCGTAAAGTTTTTCTTTCGCCATTGCTGAGTATTAGTTGCATCAAATAATAAACGGCTTGGGGTTGTTGCCAATAAACGAGTTCCATCGTAAACGAGCTCTTTACTCAAACCTCGGTCAATACCTTCAGGGGATGAGAGCTTCAGTTGACATGGTGCATCGTAACAACCATGACAAACTACGCAGCGGGTATCGAGTACAGGTTTTACATTTTGTAAAAAATCAGCACCAGCACCTGTTGTATGAGGCACCATTCTCTCTTGTGTTTGTTCAGGTCCAAAAAGATCATCGTAGTGAGCATTTCCCAAATATGCACAACCACTTAAAATAATGAGTACTATCGTACTTATTAGTATTTTTCTCATTCGTCGTCCTCATCACCTAAATCAAAGGTGGGCATCATATCCATTTGAGGAGAAACGAATGTATTCTGACCTTCAGTATTCAAAACAATACTTAAAAGAGGGCCATGCGTTAATGTTATCTGCGCATCGTGCTCTTGATCTAATATAGCTAAGTACAGAGGATTAGTTATAAGCAACTCATAACCGCTAACAGTAATAGCGACACTGCTATCTTCACTTGGGTTCTGGCAAATTTGAGCAAGTAACTCATCATCAAGTCCAATTGATATTTCAAAATCAGGCTGCTCTAAGTCTCTATTACTTAATGATTCATCTAATAGAAATAAAGGGAGGGTTAAATTACTATCTTGTTCAAATTCCATTGCGTTCTCTGCACTTTCTGACGATTTAATTGACGAGTATTATATCAAACTAGCGAGCAAATTAACGCTAAAGCTAATTTAACTGTGTTTAAACGTCATCCATAACAGATTCGATCACCGAAAATACAGCACCTTGAGGGTCGCATATAACACTAAAACGACCAACATCGGGGATATCTATTGCAGGAACACATACTTGTCCACCTAAGCTAGCGGCCTTACTAACAATTACATCGCAACTCTCTACTGCAAAATAAATCATCCAATGAGCAGGGGTATCATCAGGCCATTCACTTGTCATTTCAAGCATACCGGCAATTGGTTGTCCATCGACTAAAAATAAAATGTAGTCCATCCCTTCCATAGGCTTTATTTTGCTTTCCCAGCCTAGTAAAGCACAGTAAAAGTCTCGACTTACTTTACTATCTCTTGTTGCTAACTCATGCCAATAAGGCGTATTTAATTCACCTAAGTGCTTACAACCTTTATGCTCATTCCCCTGCCATAGTGCAACAGTTGCGCCTACTGGATCTTTTAGCATCAACATTCGTCCTGCATTCATAACATCATGAGGACCGGCAATAACCTCAGCACCTAGTTCTTTTGCTTTTAGCGCACAATCATCAATATTATCGACGGCAATGTAAGCCAACCAATGACTTGGGATACCTGCACTAATTTGCTCTTTAGGCATTTCGTACATTGCAGCGATATCATCACCTTGCTTTTGTAGCATGGTGTAGTATATGTTCTCTCCAATAGGTTGATCGTCATGCCCCCAATCAAATAAAGATGTATAAAACGCCTTACCGTCTTTCCAATTGTGCGTACAAAGCTCTGACCAACAAAAAACACCATGCGGGTGGTTTTCAACTTTACTCATGATTAAGCCCTTATTATTCTAATTTTACCTAAACGAACTCTGTCACATTTTATAAACTACATAATTGAACAGATCATAAATTGAGATTAGAGCAATAACTAAGCGGAGTCGATAAAAGAAGGACAAAAATTCGTTATCCAGTTGTTTCATATTTGAGGTTTTTAACGCAGTTAGGGTCAGATTTAATCCCTCAAATTGATTAAATATTATTGCTGATTGATACAAATTATTCGCCAAGAAGCGCTTCGCTTAGAGGAATACCTAAATCACTTTTCTGCAGACGTAAAAAAGCCCGACTATTTCTAGTCGGGCTCTCTACCATTTGAAGCCTGGTAATGTCCTACTTTCACATAGCAAATGCTACACTATCATCGGCGCTGTTTCGTTTCACTACTGAGTTCGGCATGGAGTCAGGTGGGTCCAAAACGCTATTGTCACCAAGCAA
>NZ_JACJEN010000080.1:0-281 GCF_014164075.1 Pseudoalteromonas sp. SG45-3
AAAATAAAGGGTGTATTATTCGCATCCCTTGAGACGCTAAAGCGACTCAAAACGTTCTTTAACAATATAAAGCAATCATCTGTGTGGGCACTCGTACAGATTGAGTTCTAACAGCCAAGCTACTTCGTTCTTTATTGAGCAAGTAACGAGGCAAACAAATTAGAGTCTCAATTGAAAACTGAGTGACCAACAGAATAGTTATTTCGGTAATTATTCGGCACAGTCAATTCAATATCGAAAGATATTAAAAAATTCAGAATTCATTGAGCTGTCGAAAGACA
>NZ_JACJEN010000081.1:0-274 GCF_014164075.1 Pseudoalteromonas sp. SG45-3
AGCCTGGTAATGTCCTACTTTCACATAGCAAATGCTACACTATCATCGGCGCTGTTTCGTTTCACTACTGAGTTCGGCATGGAGTCAGGTGGGTCCAAAACGCTATTGTCACCAAGCAAATTAGGGCGTTAATCCGTATTTCTACGCACTAACTGAATTTGGAAAATATCTGATAATATTTTTTAAGTCTTTCTTTAAGTAATATCTACTTTAGTTATATTAACTTCTGTCTAAACTGTCGCATAAAACGCGTTTGGCGTTGTATGGTTAAGCC
>NZ_JACJEN010000082.1:0-266 GCF_014164075.1 Pseudoalteromonas sp. SG45-3
TTGTTGCCAAAAACGAATTGACTGTGCGTTATTATTTTCACTTTTAAAAAAGTGAAATCAAAACAGCTCAAGGCTGAATCTTTTAATAACATATGGTCACTCAGTTTCAATTGAGACTCTAATTTGTTTGCCTCGCTACCGAAGTAGGTTGGCTGTTAGAACTCAATCTGTACGAGTGCCCACACAGATGATTGCTTTATATTGTTAAAGAACGTTTTGAGTCGCTTTAGCGTCTCAAGGGATGCGAATAATACACCCTTTATTTT
>NZ_JACJEN010000083.1:0-259 GCF_014164075.1 Pseudoalteromonas sp. SG45-3
GGCAAGATGTGGAAGTGGTGTGAGCCATTAAGCTAACTTGTACTAATTACCCGTGAGGCTTAACCATACAACGCCAAACGCGTTTTATGCGACAGTTTGACAGAAGTTAATATGACTAAAGTAGATATTACTGAAAAGACTTAAAAAATATTATCAGATATTTTCCAAATTCAGTTAATGCGTAGATATACGAATTAACGCCCAAATTTGCTTGGTGACAATAGCGTTTTGGACCCACCTGACTCCATGCCGAACTCAG
>NZ_JACJEN010000084.1:0-258 GCF_014164075.1 Pseudoalteromonas sp. SG45-3
GACAGCTCAATGAATTCTGAATTTTTTAATATCTTTCGATATTGAATTGACTGTGCCGAATAATTACCGAAATAACTATTCTGTTGGTCACTCAGTTTTCAATTGAGACTCTAATTTTTTTGCCTCGCTACCTAAGTAGCTTGGCTGTTAGAACTCAATCTGTACGAGTGCCCACACAGATGATTGCTTTATATTGTTAAAGAACGTTTTGAGTCGCTTTAGCGTCTCAAGGGATGCGAATAATACACCCTTTATTTT
>NZ_JACJEN010000085.1:0-257 GCF_014164075.1 Pseudoalteromonas sp. SG45-3
TGAATGGTACTGCTACCATTCTTTTTTTACTTTTGAAAACTCTTGATAAATAACAATGTTATTCATCAGAATTTTATTATCAGCTTTTCCAAATTTTTAAAGAGCATATTAATTAGTTATCCCGAAGGACACGCACTAATTAACAATCATCTGTGTGGACACTACGAACAAATAAGTTCTAAATCGTATAAGGAGGTGATCCAGCCCCAGGTTCCCCTAGGGCTACCTTGTTACGACTTCACCCCAGTCATGAATCA
>NZ_JACJEN010000086.1:0-256 GCF_014164075.1 Pseudoalteromonas sp. SG45-3
GCGTAATATGCGCAGCCCTAGCGAGATAAAGTTCAACTTTATAATCGCAACGTTCTTTAACAATATAAAGCAATCATCTGTGTGGGCACTCGTACAGATTGAGTTCTAACAGCTAAGCTACTTAGGTAGCAAGGCAAAAAAATTAGAGTCTCAATTGAAAACTGAGTGACCAACAGAATAGTTATTTCGGTAATTATTCGGCACAGTCAATTCAATATCGAAAGATATTAAAAAATTCAGAATTCATTGAGCTGTC
>NZ_JACJEN010000087.1:0-243 GCF_014164075.1 Pseudoalteromonas sp. SG45-3
TGCTTGCTGGCGCACTAAAAGCGCAGCTTTACGTATTTATTAAATTGCGCGAGCAAGCTTCACGCCTACTTGGATTTTTCATCCTCGGTCTAGGTCAATATGTAGGCGCCTTGCTTGTTGGCGCATTAAAAGCGCAGCTTTTACATATTTATTAACTTGCTACGTGGATTACCCCTCGGTGTGTAGTGACCATGTAGGCGCCTTGCTTGCTGGCGCACTAAAAGCGCAGCTTTACGTATTTAT
>NZ_JACJEN010000088.1:0-234 GCF_014164075.1 Pseudoalteromonas sp. SG45-3
TGCTCTGGCTGAATCGGCATAAAAGGTAGCCAGTTTAGTAACTGGCTGATATGCTATTTACGACAAAGTCGCTCGGTAATTAGACCGACATAATCCCTTGGTAATCACACTAGTACAGCTGATATTGTTAACACCAAGCGACTTTGTCGTATCTTAATTACCAAGCGATTCTGTCGTAATCGCTAATTACCAAGGAAATTTGTCGGTCACTTTTTTACGTGTCTGTTAGTGTTT
>NZ_JACJEN010000089.1:0-233 GCF_014164075.1 Pseudoalteromonas sp. SG45-3
ACAGCGAATTGAATACCGACTTGCTGATATTGCTTTACGTAGCGTTCAATAGTGCGTCGAGACTTACTGAGTAACTTAGCAGCATTGGCAATTGTTATCCTGCCTTCAACCACTTTAGCTATGATATCAACGGTGAGTTGAGCTTTAGAATCCATCACAATCATCCTCAACATGCCTTCTAGTATTCCAAAAACAAAACACTAACAGACACGTAAAAAAGTGACCGACAAATT
>NZ_JACJEN010000008.1:0-14429 GCF_014164075.1 Pseudoalteromonas sp. SG45-3
TATTTTTAAGAACATTTTTATTGACGCTTAAAGCTAATGATTTAAAAATAAAAATAATAATGGCTAGTAACCTTTTCGGTTTTTTTATAATGGCTAATTCAACAATGCCACTATGGGCAGTAGAAGGAATATACCTATTTGCTTTTATATTTGCATTATCTTATTTTCATACAAAAAAGAATGTTGAAAAATAATGTTTTTATAAGAGATTTTTAAACTATTAATTTACTTTATAAGTGTGTATTATAATTAAATTTAATTATAATTTTTAATGTCAATTTTGGATGAGATCAAATGGAAAAAGTTAGTGTGGTTATAGCTGCTTATAATAGACCTGACTTTTTAAGGAAAGCCTTAGAAAGCGTGATTAAACAAACAGTGCCTGCATTTGAAATTATTGTAGTGGATGACTACTCTAAAATTGATTTGCAACCTGTAATCAATTGTTTCTCTGAGCAAAATATTATTTACATAAAAAAAGCAGAGAACAAGGGCGTTAGTCATTCTAGAAATGTCGGTATAAAAATGGCTACAGGGGACTGGATATCATTTTTAGATGATGATGATGAATACCTTCCTACGCGAATCGAATCAAATTTAAACGATACAAGTAAGGCTAACGTTTCTGCAGTACTATGCTCATACAAAACGCTAGAGACAGGATATGTAGAAAAAGTAATTGAAAGTAAAATTTTGGAGCCAATTGATCTTAAAGAAAGAGCTGTTTTATGTGGTACAACAGGTTTATTTGCAAAAAGTAATATACTTCGTAAAGAACTTTTTGATGAAAGTCTTACATTAGGTGAAGATTGGGATATATTTATCCGTTTAATGAACCACGGAAACGTTTATTACAATAGCGAGCCGTTATATTTATATCGAAAAGGGCATGAAAGTATTACCACTAACGCAAAAAAACTAAAAATTTCTGAGGCTCATAGATATTGTTTATCTTCAATAAAGCATCGGGAGTGGTTAGGAGAGTACAATTTTAAACTGCGTGTGGCTAAAGTTTATTTATCTTACATATGGTTAAAAGATAACAAGATCGGCTGGATTTACGAGTGTATTCGTGTAGCTGGTTTTCCTACTACATTTAAAGTTTTAGTCAATGGTATGTTGAAAAAAATATTGAATTCTGAAAAAAACACACATTAAGTAAAAATAGTTAGGGATGATTAGGTGCTCAAAGTTGTATTAGGATCTTTACTTGTATCGATTATTGTCATTGTATTTAACTTCATTAGTAGTGCAATTTTAGCAAGAGCTTTAGGCCCCGAGATGAGAGGCGTTTTTGGAACAATAATTTTTATTGTTACCTTATTATCATCCTTTTCACAGTTCGGACTAGGGCAAAGTTATATTTATTGTAAGCGGAAGCTATACTCTGATACAGGACTTAATATATTTATATTTACCTCTGTTTTATTAATTACTGCTTTTAGTAGTACTTTATTTTATTTTACATCAGCTAATCTAGGTTTATATGAAAGCTCCTATGCTATTTTTTCATTGCTGCTACTTACTACTGTATTAACATTTTTTACGGATATTACTCGATTAGAACCAAGCTTAATTACTTATAATATTAAACAACTAGTGTATGCAGTAGTTACACCTATATTATTAATTTTGTTACTCCTTAGTGATGTGAAATTGACTACTGAAAAAGCGGTTATTGTTGCCTTAGTAAGCTCCATATTTAGTCTTTTAGTCGTTTTTAGTTATGTAATAAAAAAAGAAATATTGAATTACCCAATAAATTTTAATATTAATTGGCAATTTATGATTAGTTATGGATTGAAAAACTATGGCACGTCATTGTTAGGAATTTTTGTAGCAAACTTCGACAAGGTTTTTCTCTTAATTAAAGGAGGATCTATTGATTTTGGGATCTATATCGTCGCATTTAATACATCTAGACTAATTGGAATTATACCGCAAACATTATCTAATGTGATTTTTGGTAAATACGCTGGGGCAAATGAAGAAGGGTTAGCTAAAACTACAAGTCGAGTTTTCTCTCTTATATTTTTACCGATGTTATTACTAGGAATTTTGGCTGCAATAGTGGGTGAGTTATTTATCCCTATTATATTTGGGGAGCAGTATGTCTCTTCAATCTTACCTTTTCAAATTCTGATATTTGAATGTATTATTTCAGGCATGGGTTGGATTTTAGCACAACGTTTTACTGCGGCTGGTAAGCCTGGATTGATACTAATTAGGCAGTTGTTTTCTATATTGCCTTTTCTTCTTTTATTTGTGTATCTACCACCTTTTGAAATAAGCGTAATATTAGCATGTTCAATGTTGTTAGCATCAAGTCTGCGCCTAGTTATTACGCTATTTATCTATCCAAAGGTATTTAACGAGGCCAGACCTTCATTTATTGCAGATAAAAAAGATTACTCTTTTATTTATAAAACATTTTTAGGAAAATAAATGCATCAAACAAGCTGGTTAGAGTGTATGAACTCTTTAAAGGAAAAACACAAGGATATCGCGAAGTTAATTGAAAATAAAAAAACTGCTTATATTGACATTCCTACTCATTTTAATGTTGGTGACTTATTGATATATAAAGGGACTGATAAGTTTTTTTCTGATTACAATATAAATATTGTTTATGAAGCAGGCACACTGGCAATTGATTTTAAAAAGTTAGAACAGGCAGATGTTATACTCTTTCACGGGGGAGGGAATTTCGGAGATTTATATCCTTTGCACCAAAAATTGAGAGAGAAAGTAATAAAAGATTTTTCTCATAAACGTATAATTTGCCTCCCACAATCAATTCATTATAATTCTCAAGATGAATTAATAAGATCATCTGTTTTATTTAAAAGTCATCCCGACTTTCATTTTTTTGTAAGGGATGAAAAAAGCTTTGAAATAGCAAATCAGTTTTCAAATAATGTATACAAAATGCCAGACATGGCGCATAGCCTCCATCCGTTAGTTGACCAATTGGAAGTTGGCCCATCAAATATAGTTCCACCTAAAATTCTTAATTTAATTCGCGTTGATAAAGAAAGTAATGGTGGCAATAAAAGTCTAAACAAGGTGGGTTTTGACTGGGTTAATATAATTACCCCAACTGACTACTTTATACAAACAATGTATTTCAAAATGATAAAGTTAAAGTACTTAAGACCTAGAGCTCATAAAATGTGGTCTAAATTATCAGATGCAATAATTTTTCGCTCAATTCAGTATTTTTCATCTCATACTTTGGTACATACTGATCGTCTTCATGGTCTAATTTTATCTTGTTTGCTTGGTAAAGAAATATTTTTAAAAGATAACTCATACGGAAAAAATACAAATTATTATAAGGCATGGTTATTTGAGTATCCTTATATAGAGGTAAGCCCGAGTGAGTAGTCTACCAATTTTCGTAGTTAACTTAGAGCGCGATGTTGAAAAACGACAACATATGGTAGCTTTAGCTAAAAAAAGAAACTTAGATTTAACTTTTACTGATGCTGTTTTAGGTAAAAACCTTAGTCGAGAAGAGATTACGCACCATTATGATGATGTTAAAGGTATATCTGATTTTGGCAGAAAACTTACTTTACCAGAATTAGGCTGTGCACTGAGTCATTTAAATATTTATAAAAGTATGATTGAAAAAAACATTCAGATTGCAATTGTATTGGAAGATGATGTAGAACTATCAGAGAGCTTTAAGACTTTGGTTAACCAAGTGGATAATTTTCCAGATAAATGGGAGCTAATGCTTTTAGGTTATTACTCGGAAACAGCTTCTGAAAGGTTAACTTATTCTAGTTTTTGGGGGAAACATAAAGTTAGTAAAAATCTCAAAGCTGTTAAATTAACAGAACTAGCTTTTGGAACACATGGGTATATGATTAATATCCAGGGTGCTAAAAAATTAGTAGAAATCTTATCTAATATATATAAACCTATAGATCATTATACAGGTGCATCTTTATATCTGAATACTTATGGTATTGTTCCACGAGTGGTTTCTCTCAATGAGAAGTATAAAGCAATGAGTTGTATTAGTAGTGACAGAGACAACATCTTGGATAATAAAAAAAATTTTTTTAAAACTATTAAAAATCGTTTGAAGAAGATAAAAATCTTATTTTGGTTAAAAAAACTTCCAAAGCGCTTGAAATTTTAAATTAATTTTTGTTGCCTACGAGTAGCCGTCCTATCATCTTGATAGAACGGCTATAATAAATCTAAAATTTATTCGCAACTAGAAAGTTGGCTAGGTTTAAAAGATAAATTACCATAATAAGAAAACTTTGAACTATAGAAGTCAACACTTGCGTTATCTATAGAATAATTTCTCATGTCACACAACCTACTGGTTTCATCAACTTTAATTGTTGAATTTACCATTTTAACCTGAGCGTTTATTGCTTGAATTGCAGACTCGTTTGCAGGATTGATATAACATTCAGTGCAAGTAAATTCATTATTCCATAATTTAAGATTATACCGCGCCTCTTTTCCACCACTTGATGTTATTCGTTCTAATGTAACATTCTGACCTTTAATATCTAGATCTGCATCTTTACTATTAGATATTATTGTGTTTTTTATAAGTATATCCTTAGCATCAGCATTTATCATGATACCGTCACCTTGTTGATAGCTACCACAATTTTCAATTCGTCCTATATTATTACTGATTGACAAGTTATCGATTAATATATCACTAACTGGTCCGCTAATACTTACACCTGTGATATAGCAAGATCTTTCTAGATCACTAGACATAGCTAAACCATCGATAATTGAATTAGTAATATTTATGTTTTTTGTATTTTGTCCATTAATTCGGATGCCCGCCTTATAATAGCCTAAACTTTTTAGTTTATTTATAGAGATATTAGAAATACTTTCTGTTGCATTATAATCAATTTCAATACAGCTCATTGTATTATTTGCAGAGATATCATCTATAACTATGTTGGAAACTTCGTTATTTTTGAAGCGGAAACAATGTCGAGTATTTAAAAAAGCTATATTTTTAAATGTAAGATTACTTCTAGCTATTACAAAGCCGGAATTACCACCGGAGTAATAGTTAAAATCGCTAGTAAAGACAACTCGTTCAGTACCAATAACTTCTACAGGGTGGTTCCCTGTATTAATAAATAGAGCATCATCTTGCTTATAAGTACCTGCTTGTAATTCTATAACATCAATTGAAGTATCATTTAATAAGGTATTTAGCCGAAATATAGAAGCTGGGTTACTTTCTGAGTAACCACTCCCAGAGCCATCAGAGCTAATATATGCTGTTTCGGCTTGAAGGTTTGTGACAAATAAAGAGAGGATCGGGAGAATAAATATTTTTTTCATAACTATTACCTTGTAACGTTAGTATTCAAATTTAATGGAGTTGATAAATGAATAGGTAAACGTAGGAATAGCTATTGAATCATAACTAATATCTATGCGGTAGCCCCGCTACCATAGTAAATATATTACATTAGGCCGGAAGCTTTGCGTCCTTGATTTTCACCAAGTTTGCCATTATCACTTTCGAGGTTAATATAACTGTTTTTATAAAAAAGTAAAGCTTAAATTTTGAACAGGTTGAGGTTGAAAATGTTTTTATAACACTATTTTTACCAAATATATCGGATATGCAATTGTATTTAATACTCTTTAAAGTAAAATTAGGAGGGTAAACAGGTTTGTAATTAAGCTTTCTTATTTGTAATATTATATGCCTTAGATTTATAGCTTCCCAAAGTTATCTATTATTAGTTATAGAATCATCTGAAAGAATGACAATGAAATTTGTAAATTTTAAATGGCAAAGATTGTATGTAGGGGGGCGTTGTTATATTATTATGCAATGGGAATTTGGTTTACTATTTCAAGGAGTGGATATGTTTTTTTTATATT
Organism: Pseudoalteromonas sp. SG45-3; assembly: GCF_014164075.1. Taxonomy (NCBI): domain Bacteria; kingdom Pseudomonadati; phylum Pseudomonadota; class Gammaproteobacteria; order Alteromonadales; family Pseudoalteromonadaceae; genus Pseudoalteromonas; species Pseudoalteromonas sp. SG45-3. The sequence goes on from NZ_JACJEN010000008.1 coordinate 5,899, forward strand.
TTAGTGAAAGTAATTACTTAAAAATATTCTTTGCCCTCCATTTCTTTTCTTTTTGTCTATATACACCTAAGTTTATCCATAATTCTGTTAAAATTTAACAACCAGCAACTTATTATTTTGTAAATCTGAATGTGGTTTGTAACTTATTTATGCACGCTTATATAAGCTACTTTATATTTCATAAGTAACCAGAGTTGTAATTATTAGATAAAACCAATGAGACTGTTTAGTAATGAGAAAACTAATTAAACTTTATCAAAAAATAAGAAATATAATTTATTCTACCTTGTTCGGGAAAGTTGCTCTTTTAAGGAAGCTAGGTGGGCAAGTAGGGACTGATTGCAGATTTATTGGCAATATTGACTTTGGGTCAGAGCCATATCTCATTAAAATAGGTGACCACGTCAGCATAACATCTAGCTATTTTGTTAATCATGATGGTGGAGTATGGGTGCTTAGAGATGAATTTCCAACAATAGATGTTGTAAAACCAATTTGTATCGGTAATAACGTTTTTATTGGCAGCCAATGTATAATTATGCCAGGTGTAAATGTTGGCGATAATGTTGTTATTGGTGCCGGATCAGTTGTAACTAAAAATTTAGAATCTAATGGAGTTTATGCCGGTGTACCAGCTAAATTTATAAAGTCGTTCTCGGATTATAAAAATTCGTCTTTAGCTAGCAATTTAAATACTAAAAATCTAAGTGGAAAAAAAGGATACTTGCAGCGTTTTTATAAATGATGAATATTTTTTAAAAAGAACTTATAGCCTCTGTTTTGGCACTAAAAGGGTAGTTTATGGTGATTTTTGGCTGATATAAAAAAAGATCCTGCGATTGTAAATTTGTTAGAGCGGATGCCAGAACATGTGCAATCCAGCTTTTCTGACGATCAGTTGGTTCATCTAAAAGTTGCTATTGGTGCAAGGCAGTGGGGCAAACATGCAATAGATAGCAGAGGTGTAATTAGATTTTTTAAATATAGGTATTATTTTGTTTTATTAGCAGGTAGAAATAGGCGGGAACTTAGCGAGCAAGAACAAAAAATAGCTGCATTATCACAAGTTATTACAATATCTATATTTAGTTTATTTGTAATTACAGTTTTTCTAGTAGTTATATATTTGATAAAATCTGCGCTAGGTATCGATATATTTAATAGTTATTCTTTTGGGGTATGGTCTTGGTTTAAGGGGGAATAAAATAGCAAATACTGTGTTTATGTATGTTTATGTATGTTTATATTTGTTTTTTCATGCGCATTTAATAGCAAGTTATATTTTTTACATAGTATTATCCTTATATTACTCTTTATATCGCACTTACAATATTGAATACTTTAGTATGATGCTGTAATATTTGTTGCACAGTTTTGTGGAGCTGATTCACTTTTTAAGATATCTATAGGGATACGATAGTATGACATCTTCAAGGACGTTTAAGCCCAATGGTTCGTCTGATGCGAACTTTTATCGTTTGTTCGATATTTTTGCATTATTTTTAGCCTTTCAATGTTCTGCTTTATTTTATAACTTTGAACTCACACCTATTTATATGGTTTCGGTTTTAACCGTTGCTTTGAGTTTTTTATATTGCGCTGAAATATTCTCAGCTTATCGTTCATGGCGAGCAGGTAAATTTAGGACCATGGTACTTTGTGCTTGGGGAGCTTTATTTGTTGCCTTTTCTGTTTTACTCCTTATATCTTTTACTTTTAAATTTACAGAGTCACTCTCTCGAATTGGTTTGGGTTTATGGTTTTTACTTAGTATTGTTTTTTTGTATACTTGGCGCTTAAGTGTATATTTATTTAAAAGAAATAGAAGAAAGCTAGGTTTAAATTTACGGAATGTTGCAATAGTTGGAGCTACAGAATCAGCAGTCAATTTATACAATGAAATAACTAAAAATGATGAACTTGGTTTTAAATTTTTAGGTTTTTTTGACGATAGACAGCCAGAGCGCCTTTTTGAAAATTCTACTAAGCACGATGTGGCAGGGCGAATACAAAATGCGGTTGATGCGGCTCGTAATGGTGAAATTAGCGTCTTGTATATTGCTTTACCTATGAAAGCTGATAAACGTATAGCTGATATTTTACGCCAATTAGGTGACACCACGGTTGATGTACATATTATCCCTGACTTTTTAATATCGAATTTAATACATGCGCGCATAGAGCATGTGGGTGATGTTGACACGTTAAGTGTATTTGAGTCCCCATTTATAGGTGCTCGTGAGTTTATTAAGCGCACTGAAGATATAATTGTTGCCTCTATTATTTTAATGCTGATATCTCCTATTTTAATTGCCATTGCATTTGCTGTTAAATTTACTTCTAAAGGGCCTGTAATATTTAAACAAGACAGGTACGGATTAGATGGGCGTAAAATTAAAGTATGGAAATTCCGCTCAATGAGTGTTATCGAAAATAGTTCAGTTGTAACACAAGCCACTAAAAATGATGTACGTATAACACCGTTAGGTGGCTTTTTACGCCGAACAAGCCTTGACGAATTACCGCAATTTATAAATGTTTTAAAAGGTGATATGTCGATTGTAGGGCCTCGGCCCCATGCTGTTGCCCATAATGAGGAATACCGTAAAAAGGTAGAATTTTACATGTTACGGCATAAAGCTAAGCCTGGCATCACAGGTTGGGCTCAAATTAATGGCTGGCGCGGAGAAACCGACACTCTTGACAAAATGGAAAAGCGTGTGGAATTTGATTTACATTATATTAAACACTGGTCTTTATGGTTTGATGTTAAAATTATTTTTATAACAATTTTTAAGGGATTTAAAAATGCAAATGCATACTAAAAAACTAGTTTCATTAAGTGCTTTTTTAACTGTGGTTGTGGCTACACCTGTAGCAGCTAACTTAAAGCCTGGTAGTGTTATCACTAAAGACGGTGCTGAAATTACACCTACTTTACAAACAGGTATTAGTAGTAACAACAACTTTTTTAGCACACCAGAAAACGAAGAGTCGCGATTAATCTGGACTATTACTCCTAATATAAAAGCGGCGATTGAAGATGGCCCAGACAGCTATAATCTTGATTTGCGTTCAAGTAGCTCGTTACATAATAAAGATACCGCTGACAATTTCACTCAAGTAAATATTGGTGCTGGTGCGCATAAAGAATTTACCAGCCAACATCGTTTAGATATTAACGGTCACGCCGATTGGCTTTACGAGCCGCGTGGTAGTGGTTTAACTGAAGGCTTGGGCGATGCAGTAAACGAGCTTGTTAAGTATCAGCAACAAAACGTTTTATTGCACTACGAATACGGTGCACAAAGCTCAAAAGCCCAAGTCGCTTTTAATGCCGGTTTTTTTAATAAAAAGTATCAAAATTTTAGAGAAATATCGCAATACCGTGATTACGATAAATCGTTAATTGGTGTGACTGGTTACTATAATACTCAAGCATCTACCCGTACTTTTTTAGAGGTTAAGCAAGAAAACTACCGTTACGATTTTATACAAGCTAACGGTATTTCACGTGATAGTGACGACGTGAAAATATTAATAGGTATGGAGTGGGAAGCAACCGCGGTTACATCTGGCTCGTTTAAGTTAGGTTATCAAAATAAAGATTTTAGCGCTAATGAGCGTGAAAGCTTTAGCGGTTTAAGCTGGAAAGCCGGTGTAAACTGGCAACCTCTTAGTTATTCTACAGTACAATTCATAACTAGCCGCTCAGCTAAAGACCCATTAGTTCAAGGCGATTACATTAAGGAAAGTTCTTATGGTGTTAATTGGACTCATAAATGGAGCGACTATTTAAGCTCACTTGCTGGTATTGATTATATTGATGAGCAATACACTGGAGATGTTGGTCGTAAAGATAAAACCAAAAGTGCGCGTTTAGGTTTAAATTACGTTGCAAGTAAGTTTGGTATGGTATCTACCTATGTAGACTTTATTGATAAAGATTCTACTCAAAGCGCAATAGAGTTTGACCGCGTTATTGTAGGTGTTAATTTTACATTCGCTTTAAAGGCTAATTAATGAAGTTTATTTTTAGTTTAACGCTGCTAGTTTTAAGCAGCGTTTGTTTTGCACAAACAGCACAAAGTTATATTTTAGGTGCTGGCGATAAGGTTGAAATAAAGGTATTTGGTCAACCTGATTTAGAAGTAACTGCACTTTTAGGTAATAGTGGGGAAGTTAATTACCCGTTTTTAGGTAAAGTGAAACTTGCAGGCTTAAATACCTCTGAGGTTGAGCAAGTTATTACAGAAGGTTTAAAACCTGATTATTTGGTGAATCCAAATATTTATGTGCAGGTGGTAGAATACAGGCCGTTTTATATACATGGAGAGGTAAAAACTCCAGGTGCTTACCCTTACCAACCCGCGATGACAGTTAATCAAGCTATTGCACTAGCCGGTGGATTAACTGAGCGAGCCTCGATCGACAAAATATACATATTTAAAGAACAAACCAAACGGCAGCAACAAAAAGGTAATTTAAATAGCCAAATTGCAGCGGGCGATACCATAAAAATAGAACAACGCTTGTTTTAAGCAGTTTACAAGGCAGTAATTAATGAATCAAATAAATGAAACTTTAACTGATAATAATGAAATTATCGATTTAGGTGCATACCTTAATGTGATTAAACGATCCAAATGGCGTATCCTGGGTTTTGCAACAGTTATTACTTTACTAACTATTATGGTTGCTTTAACGTTGGTATCTAAATATGTAGCTACCGCAACTTTACTGATAGAAGCAGAGCAAACTAAGGCTGTAAGCTTTCAAGAAATATACGGGTTAGACTCTACTAAAAAGGAGTATTACCTTACTCAGTTTGAGGTGATTAAATCTGACAGTATTGCACGCGAAGTAATTACCAAACTTAATTTAAAAGATCATATAGATTTTATTGCTAAACCGTCTGTGTTAAGTGGGCTTAAAATAGCGATAAAAGACCAATTCCCTTTCTTAAATAAAAAAGACGAAACTGTATATTCTCCTGAAGAACAAGCTGAACGTGAAATGCTAGGCTTACTAGCTGCATTTAAATTGCGCCTTTCAGTCTCACCTATTCGAAATACTCAACTAGTGCAAGTAAGTTTCGAGTCAAGCGATCCTAAATTAGCAGCGCTTGTAGCTAACACCGTTGGTGAAGTTTATATAGATAGCCAAATGCGTGCAAAAATGGGGATTACTCAACAAGCTTCTAGTTGGTTAAATACACGCTTATCGCAATTGCGAATTCAGCTTGATGACTCAGAAGTGCGCTTACAAGCTTACCGAGAACAGCAAAAATTAGTTGATATTGAAGGTATAGCAGGGCTTGCTACACAAGAGCTTGAGCAAATATCCCAGCAGTTAATTGTTGCACGTAATGAAAAAAACAATCTTGAAAGTATTAATCGTGTAATAAGTGAGTATGGAAATAATAACTTAGAGCTTTTAGGCAGTATGCCGGAAATTACTTCGCATAAAGTAATACAGGATGTTAAGCGTGAGGTGATACTAGTTGAGCGTAAATTAAGTGACTTAGGTGAGGTTTATGGCCCTAAACACCCTCGCATGATCTCCGCTCAAGCTGAGCTTGCAACGGTAAAAAATAATTTAAATAAGCAAATTAAGGGCCTTATTACCGGTATTGAAAAAGAGCTAAACCGTATTACCCGTACAGTTAGTGCGCTTGAACGCGATTTAGTTAAAATACGTGCTGAGTACCAAGATATTACCCGAAAAGAAACACAATATAACCAACTAAAACGCGAAGTTGAGACTAATCGCAATATATTTAATACGTTTTTATCTCGCTCTAAAGAAACAGAAGTAACAAGCGATTTTACCTCTGCTGCTGCACGTTTTACTGATCGTGCCTATGCACCAAACAAACCAGCAAAACCAAATAAAAAGCTTATTATTATTTTAGCTTTTATCGCTAGCTTTGGTTTTGCAGTAGTTATGAGCTTTATATTTGATGCGCTTAACGATACAGTTAAAACTAAAAACGATGTTGAAAGTAAGTTAGCGCAGCGTATGCTTGGGCTTTTACCACATGTAAAAATACCTAAAAATAGTGTTTTTCCGATTCACGCCTATCTTGATGATAATTATAGGCGTTTTGCTGAATCAGTACGTACGTTCAGAACAAGCTTGTTATTAACTCAGTTAGATCGTAATCATAAAGTAATTGCAGTTACATCAAGCTCTCCGGGTGAGGGTAAAACAACGACCTCTGCTAACTTAGCTATGTCGCTTGCACAAATGGGTAAAGTATTATTAGTTGATGCAGATTTACGAAAACCAAGTATTGCAAAGCGCTTTGATATTCCTGTATTTCACCCAGGGTTAAGTAATTTAATCGTAGGCACGGAGCAGTTAAGTGAATGTGTACATGTTGATGTGCAGTCAGGTGTAGCAATCATGCCCAGTGGCCAAATTCCTAGTAATCCGTTAGAGCTTTTATCTAACGTGCGCTTTAATCAAGTAATTGAGGGTTTGAAATCTGAATATGACCATATAATTATTGATACACCACCAACACAAGCTGTGAGTGATGCGTTAGTTATTGCTCAAAGTACAGACTCGGTAATTTATGTTGTTAAGTCGGATATTACGCGAATTAAACCTATTAAAGCAGGTATTGAACGTTTGTTTGAATCTAAAGCGCATGTTGCAGGTATTGTCCTTAACCAAGTGGATATGAGTAAAAGTAAAGACCAGCATAGCCATGGTTATTACGACTATTACGATTACTCACAAAAACCTGAGCAGCCTAATACATAGTTAAATGCAAATCAATGATTGATATTCATTCTCATATTTTGCCAGGCATTGATGATGGCGCTAAAGATTTAAATGAATCCTTAGCGCTATTAGCTATTGCGCAAAATGATGGAATAACTCATATGGTTGCCACGCCGCATATACATATTGGGCGATTTAATAATTCGGCCTCGCAATTGTATAGCGAGCTCGCTAATTTAAAAGCACAGGCAATAGTAAATAATATTGGTATTAAACTAGCTGTGGCTGCTGAAGTTAGGCTTGATGTAGAGCTAATGAGTTTAGTGCTTGGTAATAAACTCCCGTTTATTGGTACGCTTAATTCAGTAAATCATTTATTATTAGAACTCCCGCACTCGCATGTACCCCAAGGTTACGATAAGTTTATAAATTGGCTAGCTAAACAAAATATAAAAGTAATTATTCCTCACCCTGAGCGTAATCGCGATATTCAAGCTAATCCTTTTTATATTGAGCGTTTAAAACAATTAGGTTGTGAGTTTCAATTAACGGCTTCAAGCATTGAAGGTGCATGGGGCGAAACTGCAAAAAATATTAGTATAGATATGCTAAAAAAGGGTTTAGTAACTTATGTTGCATCTGATGCCCATTCAGTTAAGCGTAGGCCGCCTATTTTGAGTAAAGCTAAGCAAATAGTGAGCGAGTTGATAGGCAAAAATGATGCACATGATTTATTTTTTACTAACCCAAAGCGTTTAACTGAGTCGTTGTTCAATGATTAATATAAATACAAACCGCCTCACACAAATTGTCATGCTTGCAGTTATTACATTAGTTATAGGTTATCAAAGCTCACAAAGTATGCGTGCAAATACATGGTATTTTAATGCACTTAATACTTTAAAGCAGCCTGAAAGTACAATTACTCTCGAAGAGCTAAAGCTTGCAGACAGGGCAATTACATATGCAACAAGCCAAGACCCTTCACAGCCTCATTATTGGCAGTTAAGTGCATATGTAAAAATGCTCAATTTAGCTGTAACTATCGACCAAAATAATAATAAGCTTTTGGTTTACCAGCAAGCAGAAAAAGATCTATTAAAGTCATTAGAGTTAAGGCAAACATGGTCAGAAACGTGGATTGCACTGGCACAAGTAGTTAGTTACCAAGAAGGTCCGACAGTGCGCGTATACGAGTATATTCAGCAGGCTAAAAAATTCGGACCGTACAAGTTTGATGTGCAGCTTGGTATTATTCAAATAGCGTTAATGAACTGGCAGCAACTCCCTCCAAAGTATAAAGCATTGTATGTTGCTGAACTAAATTTAGCCGTTAAATATGGTTATAAATTTTATCAAGTTTTTGATGTGGCTAAGCAAGTTGATGCTTTGCCTATTTTATGTCTATCGCTTAAATTTGGCCCCCACTTTGAAGCCGTTAGAACAAGGTGGATGTTTAAAAAACATTGTAACTAGGTAGGTTTCGAATGCGTTAAGTTTGTTTACGTTAAAGTAAAATGTAAAAACCAATTGCTCAAAGAGAAGAGAATGAGGAGTAATGAGTAGACACCAAGTAAGCTATTCACGAATTGATTTATCACTTCTCTAAAAGCGCAGCGACTCATAACCTCTTTGTGAATGTTTTTTTCGGTAAACTCGTTGTTTTTAAACGCCTGCAAGCAGCACGTCTTGTATCTCTACAAGAGAATTGTGCTTACTTATAATCGTGAAGCGGGTTCACGTTAAAGTTAAATCTGAAAAACCAATTGCACAAAGAGAAGTGAATGAGGAGCAAATGA